>NZ_PIQS01000002.1 GCF_003048405.1 Campylobacter concisus
ATTTAATGTAATCTTTCATTATTAATTATTTAATTAATATTGTTGTTTTAAAAAATATTAAGAAATGAACTGGCGGTGCGTTTTAAACGCTAAAAATTTACTAAGATAGGAAGTTATCAATGAGTGAAAAATTTACCAGAAGAGAATTTCTACAAAGTGCCTGTATCAGCGTAGGTGCGCTAGCTACAACGGCTGGTGCGACCAATGTTTTTGCTGGTGAGTTGCCAAAAGGTAATGAAAATGGCTTACCATCTGTTGATGTGCTAATAATCGGCTCTGGTGGTGCTGGACTTCGTGCAGCAACAGCCGTTCGCAAGCAATATCCAAACTCAACCGTCGTTGTTGCTACAAAGATGATGCCATCACGTAATGCGACCTGTATGGCAGAGGGTGGAATAAACGGCGTTACTGACTTTAGTAATGGCGATAGCTTCAAGCTTCACGCTTATGACACAGTTAAAGGTGCGGCTTATCTTGCTGATCAAGATGCAGTTGTGAAATTTTGCGAGGCAGCAGGCGCAGTCATCCACGAGCTAGACCACAATGGTATGCTCTTTTCTCGTATAGATAATGGTGACGTGTCCCGTAAAGATAATGGCGATGTTGCTTTTCGCTTCATGGGTGGTGCTAGTAAAAAGCGCTGTAACTACGCGGCTGATAAAACTGGCCACGTTTTGATGCACGCCTGTCTTGACGACGCTATCACAGCTGGCGTTAAATTTCTAATGGATCATGAGCTACTTGAGATCGGTCTTGAGGATGGCAAGGTTGAAGGCGTTGTTCTTCGCAACATCCAAGATGGTCAAATTTACCCAGTTCTTTGCAAATCTCTAGTCATTGCAACTGGCGGATACACTAGAATTTTTTATAACCGCACATCAGTTCCATTTATAGCAACTGGTGATGGCATCGCTGCTGCGCTTAAAGCAGGTCTTGGTTTTGAAGATCCTGAGATGCTTCAGTTTCACCCAACTGGCGTTCAAAATGGTGGCACACTAATCACTGAAGCAGCTCGTGGCGAGGGTGGATACTTGTTAAATAACAAGGGCGAGCGCTTTATGAAAAACTATCATGAAAAGATGGAGCTAGCTCCTCGTGACGTTGTCGCTCGTGCGATCGAGACAGAAATTCGCGAGGGTAGAGGCTTTGGTGAGGGTATGAGCGCTTACGTGCTTTGTGACGTTCGCCATCTTGGCAAAGATACTATTATGAAAAAGCTTCCAAAAATTCGCCACACAGCCATGCTTTTCCAAAATATTGATCTAATCGAGCAACCAGTGCCTATTCGTCCAACAGCTCACTACTCAATGGGTGGCATAGAGGTAGCTAAATTTGATGATATGAGCACAAAAATCTCTGGAATTTATGTAGGTGGCGAGGCTTCATGTGTATCTATCCACGGCGCAAACCGCCTTGGTGGTAACAGCCTAACTGACGCAGTTGTAACTGGCGATCTAGCTGGCAAGGGTGCTGGCGCTTACGCTCAAAATGCAAAATTTGCAAGCGGCAAGAAAACTTCTGAGCTAGCAAAAATGTGGCAAGATAAATTTAAATCTATCGCAACAGGCGAGGGCGGTGTGAACGACATGTACGCACTTCGTGAAGAGCTTGGTAAAAACAACTGGGATCTAATGGGTATCTTTAGAACTGGCGCAAAACTTGATCAGCTCTCTAAAAATTTAGAAGCTATCCAAGCAAAATATGACACCCTTAAAGTGCCAAATCAAAACCCAGTCATGAACACAGCATTTACTGACTATGTCGAGCTTGGCAACCTTATACTTCTTTCTCGTGCAGCATGCCTTGCAGCGCAAAATCGTCTTGAGAGCCGTGGTGCTCACACAAGAGAGGACTATCCAAAAAGAGATGATGTAAATTTCTTAAAACACAGCATAGTCACACTAAAAGACGGCAAGCTTGAGCTTAGCTACAAAGACGTTGTGACAGGCATATTTTCACTTGATGGCAAGAAGCCAGAGTAAGGAGCTAGGATGAAAATTATTATCGACCGTTTTGACGGAACTAAAAAATATGAATCAACTTATGAGCTAACAAATGAAGAGATCAAAGGCAAAACTCTTTTAACAGTGCTTCTTGATATCAAACAAAAAAAGGATGCGACGTTAAATTTCACAGCATCTTGCCGCTCAGCGATATGTGGAGCGTGCGCTGTTAGAGTAAATGGCCACTCATATCTAGCCTGTGATACGAAGATGAATGAGCTTTTGGCGGAGTATGATAACCCAGAGAGTATAAGAATTTCGCCTCTTGGAAATTTTAAAGTGATCTCAGACCTCATGGTGGACTGGGAACCAAGTATTGAAAATTTACGCAAGATTAGGCCTAGCATTACAGCTAAGTCAGAATTTAGCGCAGAAAAAGGCTGTAAGCAAAGTCAAAAAGAGTATGAAAAAGTAGCGCTTGAATGGGACTGCATACTTTGTGGAGCCTGTGCTAGTGAGTGTAATAAACTTGAAGCAGACGCGAGCGATTATATGCAGCCATTTGTATTTGTGCATGCTTATAGAGCTGCATTTGACTCACGTAGCAAAGATCCTATGCCGCACCTAAAACCAGCTATAGATAATGGCCTTTGGATGTGTGTAAAATGCCAAGAGTGCGCTGATCGCTGTCCAAAAGGCATAAGCGCATGCAAGGATATAACCGATCTTCGCATCATGGCTATACAAAAAGGCTTTGATGATGGCATGGGACCAGATCACGCTGAAGCGTTTTTAACCGATCTAGTTGATGGCTCAGGCAGACTAAATGAGATCAAGCTTGCACTTCGCTCTGAGGGAGTGTTTAGAAATATGGGCAAAATGGATATCGCTGCAAATTTAATGCTTGCAGGTAAGATGAATCCACTTCATATTTTCGGCGAAGAGGACATAGAAGGACATGATGATCTAGTAAAAATGATAAATGCGGCTCGCAAAGCTGCTAGTAAGGAGTAATTATGCAAAACGAATTCGCTTTTTTCCCAGGATGCGTACTCTCTCAAGCAGCTAAAGAGGCTAAGATGTCGCTTGAGGCTATCGCTCCGATACTTGGCTGGAAGCTTCACGAGATAAAGGGCTGGAGCTGTTGTGGTGCCCAACAAGCACAAGACGTCGATCCTATCGCTACGCTTGTGGCAAATGCTAGAAACATAGCGCTTGCAGAGCAGATGAATATGCCTATGCTTACGACATGCTCAACTTGTATGCTAACTCTAACAAGAGCTAAAACTACGCTTGATAAGGGCGCAAAGGATCGTATAAATACTTTCTTGGCTGAGGGCAATATGAAATATAATGGCTCAACCGAGATCACAAGCCTTCTTTGGGTGCTTTATCAAGACGTAGAAACACTAAGAGCAAAGGTTGTTAAGCCACTTAGTGGGCTAAAAGTAGCACTATTTTACGGCTGTCATAGCCTAAGACCTGAAAAAGATCTTCATAACAGGGAAAGCTCAGTCAATCCAAAGAGCTTTGAAACCGTTGTAGGCGCACTTGGCGCTACTATCGTGCCATTTGAGAAAAGACTTGACTGCTGTGGTTTCCATGCTAGCTACCCAGCCGGCACATCTGTAAGAAAAATGTCAAGTCAGATCGTAAATAACGCCGATGAAAACGGCGCTGACGTAGTTGTCACACCATGCCCACTTTGTCAAATGCAACTTGACATCTACCAAGAGAGATATCAAGATGAGAACCACTCAAATGTGAGAAAACCAATCATTCACCTATCTCAGCTTGTAGGTCTTGCACTTGGACTATCTGTTGAAGATCTTGGACTTGATCTAAACATCATCGACGCTACCAAGATAGCGTAAATTTTATCCCACGTCTTTTGGCGTGGGAAATTTAGCTTACACAATTAAATTTTTACCGTAATAAAGATAATAAATATAGGAAATTAATTTTATAGAAGCAGGTTAAAGCCCAAAATTTCTCTTGGGCTTTATAAAATTAGATAGCTTTTATCATCACTTTCGTTAATAGCTCTGAAAATTTAGCAGGATTTTCTAGGCTCATGCCCTCATTTAGCCTTGCCATATCAAGAAGCAAAGGTGCGATGTCGTAAATCATAGCTTCATTTTTCTCTAGTTTTGCAAAAATTTCATGATCAGCATTTATCTCCAAGATCGGTTTAACTTTTGGAGCGTTTGCGCCTTGTCCCATTTGTTTTAGCATCTCTTGCATAGCATAATCGGGATCGTTTTTATCGTAAATTAGCACCGCAGCCGAGCTTGATAGTCTTGAGCTTAGTCTTACATCTTTTACCTCGTCTTTTAAAATTTCTTTCATTTTAACAAGCGTATTTGCAACTTTGCTTTCGTCTACTTTTTCATCGCTTTTTATCTCGTCATTGATATCAGCGTGTGAGACTGATTTTAGAGGTGTTTTATCAAATTCATTGACCATTGGCATAACTATCGTGTCGACCTCTTCGTCCATTATTAACACTTCGATGTCGTTTTTCTTAAAGCTTTCAAGAAGTGGCGAATTTCTTAGCATATTTTCGTTGTTGCCGCTGATGTAGTAGATCGACTTTTGATCCTCTTTCATCGCCTCTTTGTACTCTTTTAGGCTGATAAGTCCATCTCTTTTTGAGCTTTTAAATATGCAAATGTCTAAAATTTGCTCTTTTTCAGCGTTAAAGCCGTAAAGTCCCTCTTTTAAAACCTTGCCAAATAGTTTGTAAAATTTTATGTATTTATCGCGGTCGCTCTCTTTTACTTTTGAAAGCTCGCTTAAAATTTTCTTCACGCTTTGCTCTTTGACGCTTCTCATGATCGCATTTTCTTGTAAAATTTCACGGCTAACGTTTAGCGGCAGATCCTCAACGTCGATCACACCTTTGATAAATCTTAGATAAGGTGGCAAAAGCTCTTTTGCATCGTCAGTTATAAAAACCCTCTTCACATAGAGCTTCACGCCACTTTGATAATCAACCCTAAAGAGGTCAAACGGCTCAGTGCTTGGCACATAGAATAGCGTCGAGTACTCGATCTTACCCTCAGCTTTTGTGTGGATATAAAGGAGCGGATCGCTGCTGTCATGTGAAATTTGCTTATAAAAGTCGTTGTAGTCTTGCTCTTTTAGGCTGGCTTTATTTAGCTTCCAAAGCGCATTTGCTTTGTTTATTTGCTCGTTTTTGGTCTCATAAGTGCCTTCTTTTTCGCCTTCTTTTGGAGCGACATAGCTTTGTTTATCCATAAATATAGGATAAGGAATGTGGTTTGAATACTTCTTGACTATCTCTTCTATACGCCAAGAATTTGCAAATTCATCGTCGTTTAAATGCAAGATAATATCCGTGCCAAAGCCATCTTTTTGAGCATCTTCGATCTCGTAGCTTTTTGCATCAGATGTCCATTTATAGGCCTTCTCGCTTAGTGCTCGTTTGCTTATGACTTCAATCTTGCTTGCCACCATAAATGCTGAGTAAAATCCCACGCCAAACTGACCGATCAGCGAGCTATCTTTTTTAGCATCGCCGCTTAAATTTTTCATAAAGCCTTTTGTGCCGCTTCTTGCGATGGTACCTAAATTTGCGATAAGCTCATCTTTATCCATACCGATACCATCATCGCTAATGGTTAAAGTCTTAGCCTTATCATCTACTTTGATGTCGATCCTTGGAGTGTAGCTTAGACTTTTATACTTTTCATCAGTCAAGCAAAGGTAGTTTAGCTTGTCAAGAGCGTCGTTTGAGTTTGAGATGAGCTCTCTTAAAAATATCTCTTTGTTTGAGTAAAGAGAGTGGATCATCAAATTTAAAAGGTCATTGACCTCAGTTTGAAATTCAAATTTATCTGCCATTTTGATTTCCTTATTTTAAAATTTTTGGCAGATTATAACACAAAGTGATAAAAATATACTTAACCTTGATAGTAATACTATCAAGGTTTTTAAAATAATTTTTTAAAATGATTTCAAAAAAGTTATAGTTTATGAATAAAATAATAATGATAATTTATTAATTATTATTAATTATGCATTCTTGTATAAAGTTTATTTAAAATAGTGCTATAATCAAGGCGAAATTTTTTGAAAAAAGGAGACAAAATGAATTTACGAAGCATTTTGGTAAAAGTTTCAGCAACGATTGCTACGGTTTTGGCAGTATCTATGACATGTTTTGTCATATATACATCAAATATTTTAGAGCGCGAGATAAAAGATGGTGTGCTTACGACAGTAGAACAAAACGTCCAGCTTGCTATGAATACGGTTAAATTATTTGAGAAAGATAATGTAAGTAGTGCAGAGCTAATAATGAGTGTTTTTAAAGAGATTATCGGAAAAATTTCAACTAATCACCAGATGAGCAAGACTGACAAATACGAAGCGATAGATCTAATGTCTCAAAATGGTATTTTAAACAACAACTACGATATTCTGGATAAATTTAATAAAGCTACAAAAGGTGGAATTTCAACGATTTTTGCAAAATCAGGTGATAATTTTTTAAGAGTTAGTACATCGGTAACGAAGGCTGATGGTAGTAGAGCTGTTGGTACTATGATTGACAAAAACGGTCAAGTCTATAAAAATATCATGAATAAAGAGAGGTATATAGGCGTTGTAAATTTATTTGGACGCAACTATATGAGCATTTATGATCCTATTATTGAAAATAACGAGGTAATAGGAATTTTATTTGTTGGCTATGATCCTACCGAGGGATTAAACAATATGAAAAAGACTTTTTCTGAGATGAAACTTGGTAAGCATGGATATTTTTCTCTTTACAATACTAAAACTGGTAAATTTGACTTTCATCCAACCAAGACAAATCAAGAGCTAAGTAGTGAATTAAAAACTACTATGGATAATATTGTTAAAAAAGGAAAGGGTATTGAGCCTATTATAATTGATGGGGTTGACTGCATAGTTGCTTTTGAGTCATTTGATAAACTAGACTGGATGGTTTTAGGTTCAGCTGTTACTGATGATTTTTTAACACCACTAAAAGTAGTTAGTAAAAATTTCATTATAGCAAGTACCATAGTTACCTTGCTTTTGATAGCTGTTTCGATGTTCTTGCTTAAGAAGATGGTTGCAAATCCTATTGATAGACTAGGAACAAATTTAAATGCGATAACATCGGACTTTACAATTAAAATTCCTATTTATGGTAAAGATGAAATAGCTAAAATAAGTAAAGATATAAATGATTTTATTGAAAGAATAAGGGTATTAATAAGTGATACAAAGCACCTTTCAAGTGAAAATAGTTCCGTTGCAAATGAGCTTAGTTCTACATCTCTTCAAACAGGCAAACGTGTAGAAAAATCAACTGAAATAGTAGAAGAGACAAATCAAAGATGTAAAGTAATGCAAGAAAATATGAAAGAATCTTTAGCAGTAGCTCAGGCCGGCAAAGACGATCTTCAAAAAGCAAGCACACATATAAAAACGGCAACTGAAGCTATAAGATCGCTATCAGCACAGATTATTGACTCTGCTAATGTAGAAAATCAAATGGCTGATAAGATCGATCAGCTTAGTCGTGATGCCGAGCAGGTAAAATCAGTCCTTGTTGTTATCAATGATATAGCTGATCAGACAAATTTACTTGCACTTAACGCAGCTATTGAGGCTGCAAGAGCAGGTGAGCATGGACGAGGCTTTGCCGTCGTTGCTGATGAAGTTAGACAGCTAGCTGAGAGAACTCAAAAGAGTTTAACTGAGATAAATGCTACTATTAACGTCATTGTCCAAGCGATCAATGATAGTAGCGAGCAAATGGGTATCAACTCTAAACAGATCCAAGATCTAACTCACGTGGCAAGCGACGTTGAAAAAACTATAAATGTTATGAGTGAGACGATGAATAACGCCATAGCAATGTCTGATAAGACTATGCAAGACTACATCGCAACTGGCAAAAATGTAAATGAAATCATGGAAGGCATCTCAAATATCAACCAAATTTCATCAGAAAATGCTAGAAGTGTCGAAGAGATAGCTTCAGCAGCAGAACATCTAAACAAGATGACAGATGCATTAAATTCAAAACTTAGTGTCTTTAGGACTTGAAAGCTTACCTCTTAAGCTAATATTTTTAGGTCTAGCTTTCGCCGGACCTTTTTAAATTTATTGATAAAAATTTCTAGTATATAAAATCAAATTTTTATAGATAATGATATAGAGTAGGGGCTTTGTAAATTTGCAAAACTAAATTTATTTTCTATTTTCGTCTAGGACTTTTTGCATACTCTCTCTAGTCGTCTCTAGCCAGTTGTCTTTTGAAGTATCGACTAAATCAAGACAAAAGAGCTTGATATCCGCTTTTTTAAAGCTAAATTCTTTTACTTTCATCGCGTCGCTTCCTACAATAACGATAGGCTGAACTTTTAAATTTAGCTTTTCAACTAATAGTTTTGCACCGCCCTTAAAAGGTAAAAGCTTATTAGTTTGAGATCTAGTTCCTTCGGGAAATATGGCTAAAACGCGACCATTTTCAACTCTATCTTTTGCTTCGCTTAAAAGCTTTATAAGAGAGTGTTTATTTTCACGCTCAACCGCTATCATTTTTGGCAAGCTTAAAATTTTACCAATTATAGGAATTTTACCGATCTGTGCCTTTGCAATCCAGCAGACATCTTTTGGGTGAAGCTCTTCGATGACGATGATATCAAGCATGCTTTGGTGGTTTATAAGTAAGATATTTGCCTCATCACTAAAATTGCCTATCACTTCAAGTTTATATCCACCAAAAAACCTTTGCGACCTTCCCCAAAATTTTCTTATGGCTCTATTTTTATCATTAAATAGCCACATAAAAAAGACGACTAGAATAACGCTGATAACAAACTCAATAGCAAAAAATAAAGCTCTAATTTTTAACAAGATTATCCTTTTTTACCCAGCCAATCTTACCATCAGCAAATAAAATTTTTGAGTAGTCACCTTTTGTGTCTAAAATTTCTACATTTTCATTTTTACGGGATGTGTAAAAGATGGTTGAGTTTTTTGTGGGCAAGATCGAAACGCTAATATCTGGTTTTAGAACAGCCTTACCAAAAGGGTTGTAGGTATAAATTCCAAGTGCTATAAAAATGGTTGCTACGAAAAAGTAGCTAAGCCTTCTGCGCCAAATAGCTAATAATATAAAAATTACCGCACAAGAGTAGATCGTGACATCTTTATAGGTGCTAAACTCGCTTTGTTTTGGGTTTAGTCCGATTTGTGTGCTGACATCGTCATCTTCGACACTCACTGGCAAAGAAAAGCTTTCAAATTTAGCCTTTTTTAGGTTGTAGTAGTTAAAGTCAAGCGATTTTTTGTTTGGCTTAAATACTGCAAAATAATATGCACTTTGTGAGTTAAAGTCGCCATTTATCGTATCTACGCCTTGCTTTAAAATTGTCTTATTTTCTATATTAAAAGCACTTAGATCTACGTTATTGCCATAAATTTCAACGACCATGATATTGTTTATATCATCAAATTTTGTTGTCTTAAATTTCTTAACTTCAAGATTATCAGCCACGATATGGTTGTAGTTCTCATCACTTCTAAGCTCTTTTAGCTTTGGCAAAAAGATATTTATATTTGAGCTTTGATAGTTTTCGCCATTTCTTTTTAGATCCAAGCCAACTTTTAAAGTCTTTGCGTCAATGCTTGTTGCCTCAAGATAAAAAGTACCTACATATTTGTTGTCTTCACTTTTTACCCATTGAAAATTTTTCTTATTTAGCCATTTGATATTTGTTTCATCAAGCTGTGTCTCAAACTCAAACTCAAAGTCATTTTGTGTATCAGCCACTATCTCAACACTAAAAATTTCTCCTATAACAACATTTTTTGGTACATTTGTGGCTTTTAAAAGAAGCTCTTTTACCTTGATCTTATCATATACTTGATTGTCTGGGACGCTAATATCTGGCTCGTTTGTTGGAACGATGTTTCGCATCTGCTCTGGAGTGATACGCTCTGGCTGTGGTGATACAAATTTTCTTGAAAAATCTTGTTCTTTTGGCGGTTTTTGAGTTTTTGGATTTGAAGTAGGGCTATTTACAAATTTATCCTCCCTAGCTTCGTCCATCATGTCAAAAACGCTTACTTCATCGGTATTTACAGCAAATAAATTTAGTACGAGTAGGGAGATAAAAAGAAAATGTTTTACCAAACTAGACCTTTTAGCATCTTCATACCATCATCTGTACCTAAAATTTTCTCACAAGCGCGCTCTGGATGAGGCATAAGACCAAAAATCTTTTTGCCCTCATCGCAAATTCCAGCTATATTGTCGACTGAGCCATTAGGATTTATTTCGTTGCCTTTAGCATCGCAATATTTTAGCAGTACTTGCTCATTGTCATATAGGCTTTTTAGCGTATTTTCGTCAGTGTAGTAGTTGCCTTCTCCGTGAGCGATAGGGATATTAACCACTTCATTTTTGGCTAAATTTGCTAAGAATTTATTGTTATTTGAGATTACCTTTAGGTGGTGATATTTTGAGACGAAATTTAAATTTTCATTTCTTCTCATCGCACCCTTTAAGAGTCCAAGCTCAAGTAGCATCTGAAAACCATTGCAAATCCCTAAGATATAGCCGCCTTTTTTTGCATGCTTTTTTACAGCTTGCATAGCTGGGCTAAATTTAGCTATCGCGGCTGTTCTTAGATAGTCGCCATAGCTAAAACCGCCTGGAAGCACGACCAGGTCAGCATCTATTTTATCTTCTTTGTGCCAAATGATCTGTGTTTGGCATCCAAGTAATTTAAATGCGTGAGCTGTGTCTTCTTCGCAGTTTGTGCCAGGAAAAAGTATTATCGCTACTTTCATAGCACGATCTCATAGTCTTCGATGACGGTATTTGCTAAAAGCTCTTCGCACATCACTTTTAGCTGCTCATTCGCTTTAGCTTTATCACTCTCATCGATATCTAAAACAATTTGTTTGCCTATCCTGACATTTGATACACCGCTAAATCCGAGAGAATTTAAAGCGTGCTCTACTGCTTTGCCAGCAGGGTCAAGGACCCCACTTCTTAATGCTATATTTACAACAGCTTTCATCTTTGTCCTTATGATAAAATTCTTCTTAAAACTTCTTCATAAGCAACTTTTACGCTACCAAGATCTTGTCTAAATCTATCTTTGTCAAGTTTTTCATTAGTTTTAGCATCCCAGAATCTACAACTATCAGGGCTTATCTCATCAGCTAAAATGATATTGCCATCTTTGTCGATACCAAATTCTATTTTAAAATCAACTAGTTTTAGATCTCTTTCGGCAAAAAATTTAAATAATATAGAGTTGATCTCTCTAGCTGTGTGTCTTAGAGTTTGAAGGTCTTTTTCACTCTTTACTAGACCCATGATGATGCAGTGCTCATCGGTTACTAATGGATCGTGTAAATCGTCATTTTTGTAGTAAAACTCAACAAGCGTAAAAGGTAAAACTGTGCCTTCTTTTATGCCAAGTCTTTTGCTTAGTGAACCAGTTGCGATATTTCTCACAACAACTTCAAGAGGTATGATCTCGCATTTTTTGACTACCTGCTCAGTGTCGCTGATAGTCTCAACTAAGTCAGTCACGATGCCTTTACTCTCTAAAAGCTTAAAAAGCTGTGTTGAAATTTTATTATTTAATGCGCCTTTACCAGCTTCGTTGCCTCTTTTTTGAGCATCAAATGCTGTTAGATCGTCTTTAAATTCAGCCACAAGTAAATTTGCATCGTCTGTGGCATACATTTTTTTACCTTTTCCCTCGTAAATAAGCTCTCTTTTTTGCATGGAGATCTCCTTCTAATTTATTGTTTTATTTTTAAAATTTTGATCGTATCAATTGCTGTTTTTAATTGAATATCTTCATCAACTTTTTTTTGCGTGATTATCTTTTTATCATCTTTTGCTTCAGTTTTATTGCCCTCGCTTGTAGGATTTATCTTGTTTAGCTCGCTTTTTAGGTGTGCTTTTAACTCGCTCTCTTTGATACTAAATGCACTATCGTCGCTTTGCGGTACTTTGCCAGGATGCACGACTACATCAGGTGTTACGCCAACTGCTTGAATAGTTCTGCCACTTGGCAAGTAGTATCTTGCGATGGTTAGCCTTAATGCTTCTGTGTCGTCTATTGGAAGGATTACTTGAACGCTTCCTTTGCCAAAGGTGTTTTCGCCGATTATTACAGCACGTTTATGGTCTTGAAGTGAGCCACTTACGATCTCGCTAGCACTAGCACTTCCACCATTTACTAGTGCAACAAGTGGTAGTTTTGAAAGAGTTTTACTCGTACTTGCTTTATACTCTACATTTTCAGATGCGTCGCGACCCTTTTGAGAGACGATGATGCCGTTATCTACAAAAAGATCAACTAGATCGACAGCTTGATTTAAAAGTCCGCCAGGATTATTTCTAAGATCAAGTATGATACCACTTGCTTTTGGATATTCTTTGATCGCTTCTTTTACCTTTGTAACAACATTTTTGTCAAAATTTGTAACACGCACGTAAAGAATGTTGTCATTTTCTATCATTTTTGCATAGACAGACTCAACTTTTATAAGATCTCTTATGATCTTTACGTCAAATGGTTTTTGCTCACCTTTTCGCAAAATTGTGATAGTTATTGGAGTTTTTGGCTTGCCGCGCATTTTATTTACAGCTTCATCTATTGTTGTGCCGATAGTTGAGTTCCCATCTATCCTTAAGATAATGTCGCCTGATTTTATACCTGCTTTATCAGCTGGGGTATCTTCTATCGGTGAGATAACGGTTAGTGCGCTATCTTTCATGCCAACTGTTATGCCAAGGCCACCAAATTCTCCACTTGTTTGCACCTGCATATCTTTGTAAGCTTTTTCATTTAAAAAGCTTGAGTGGGCATCTAAATTTTGCATTAAACCAGCAATGGCTTTATCGATGATCTCTTTAAATTTAATGTCATCAACATAGTATTTTTCAACGGTTGAAATTGTTTTTGTAAGCTTTGAAAGTGCTTCAAGCTTCGCACTTGCTTCGTCTTCACTCTTTGCAAAAAGTGCATTCACTGCTACGCTTGAGATAAGCAAAGCACCTGTAATTTTTAGTGCAAAAAATCTACTAAATTTATTCAAAATTTCTCCTATAATTTTTGGCTCAATTCTATTAGCTTTTGGCTAAAAAAAGTATAAATTTAAGCTTATATTTTTGCTTTTAGATAGTTTTTGATACAAATTTATAACAGCAAATTTTAGCAATTAAATAAAAAGAGTGACAAGCATTATAAAAATACTTGACAATATAAGACTAAAGTTATATAATGGCAACCATATAAAATAACCCAAGGAGATTTAATGGCTGATATAACAGAAAATTTAACAGCTCAGATGCAAGAAACTCTTGAAAAAGGTATTAGTTTAGCGATATTTTCTAAAAATCCGCAAGTTGTTCCGCTTCATATTTTTTGGGCTTTGCTTGCAGATAGCAATTCCATTTTAAACCAAGTGTTTAATAAAATGAATGTAAGTAAAGATGCTGTCGAGCTTGAAGTAAAAAGTAAAATTTCTTCACTTCCAAGCAGCTCAAATGTCACAAAAGATAATGTTTCAGTTTCAAGAGAGCTTATAAATTCTCTTGAAAATGCAAAAGCGTTGATGGTAAGCATGGGTGATAGTTACATCGCTGTTGATACATGGATCATCTCATCTCTTGAACTTAGTGAGATCAAACAAATTTTAAGTAAATTTTGCGATATCTTAGAGATCAAAAAGAACCTTGAAAGCATAAGAGGTGGTAAAAAGATAGATAGTCAAACTGGCGATGATACCCTTGATAGTCTAGAAAAATTTGGCATAGATCTCACACAAAAAGCACTAAATAAAGAGCTTGATCCAGTCATCGGCCGTGATGAAGAGATCACTAGAATGATGCAAATTTTAATAAGAAAGAGCAAAAACAACCCTATCTTGCTTGGTGAGCCAGGTGTTGGTAAAACAGCCATCGTTGAGGGGCTAGCTCAAAAGATAGTGGTTCGCGATGTGCCAACAAGCCTTGCAAACAAGCGTGTCATCGCGCTTGATATGAGTGCAGTTGTAGCTGGCGCAAAGTATAGAGGTGAGTTTGAAGATAGACTAAAAGCTGTCATCGACGAGGTTAAAAAAGCTGGCAACATCATACTTTTTATAGATGAAATTCACACCATAGTTGGAGCTGGTGCGAGCGAGGGTGGCATGGACGCTGCAAATATCCTAAAACCAGCTCTTGCACGTGGAGAGCTTCACGCCGTTGGTGCAACAACATTAAAAGAGTATAGAAAATACTTTGAAAAAGATGCAGCACTTCAAAGACGCTTCCAACCAATAGACGTCAAAGAGCCAAGTGTAAATGAGGCTTTGCAAATTTTACGTGGTATAAAAGAGCGCCTTGAAGTTCACCACGGCATCACCATAACTGATAGCGCACTAGTTGCCGCAGCAAGGCTAAGTGACCGCTACATCGCAAA
The DNA here is from genome assembly GCF_003048405.1 of Campylobacter concisus. Taxonomy (NCBI): domain Bacteria; kingdom Pseudomonadati; phylum Campylobacterota; class Epsilonproteobacteria; order Campylobacterales; family Campylobacteraceae; genus Campylobacter; species Campylobacter concisus. The sequence goes on from NZ_PIQS01000002.1 coordinate 14,429, forward strand.
CCGCTTCTTGCCAGATAAGGCGATCGACCTTATCGACGAGGCAGCAGCTGAGCTTAAGATGCAAATAGAGAGCGAGCCATACGAGCTTTCAAAGATAAAACGTGAGATCGTGACGCTTCAGGTAGAAAAAGAAGCTCTAAAGATGGAGGATGCGGATAAAAATAAAGAAAGACTTGGTGAGATCGAAAAAGAGATAGCTAATCTAAATGAGAAAAAGCTGGCACTTGATACAAAATTTGAAAATGAAAAGGCTGTTTTTGGAGGAATTTCAAAAGCCACAAAAGAGATAGATAGCTTAAAATCACAAGCTGAAATAGCAAAAAGAAATGGTGATCTTCAAAAAGCAGCTGAGATAGAATACGGCAAAATAGCAGATGCCAAAAAGCATAAACATGAGCTTGAGGAAAAATGGGAAGGCATGAAAAAAGAGGGCGTGCTCCTTAAAAATCAAGTTGATGAAGAGCTTGTGGCTGAAATTTTGAGCAAATGGACTGGAATTTCAGTTAAGAAGATGCTAACAAGTGAAAAAGAGAAATATCTCCGCATTGAGGAGCATCTAAGAGAGAGCGTTGTCGGTCAAGATGACGCATTACACGCACTTGCACGTGCTGTTAAGAGAAATAAAGCAGGACTAAACGAAGGCCAAAGGCCGATTGGTTCATTTTTATTTCTTGGACCAACAGGCGTTGGTAAAACTCAGTCTGCTAAGGCTTTGGCTAAATTTTTATTTGATGATGAGAAGGCGCTCATTCGTTTTGATATGAGCGAATATATGGAAAAACACAGCGTGAGTAGGCTTCTTGGTGCACCTCCAGGATATGTTGGATATGACGAGGGTGGTCAGCTAACAGAGGCTGTTCGTAGACGACCTTACTCGGTCATACTTTTTGACGAAGTTGAAAAGGCACACAAAGACGTATTTAACATACTTCTTGGCATACTTGATGATGGACGTGCGACTGACAATAAAGGTGTAACAGTTGATTTTAAAAACACTATCATTATTTTAACTTCAAACATCGCTTCAAGTTTCATAATGGAGCTAAAGGGTGAAGAGCGTGACGCTGCTGTTAAAAATGAGCTTAAGAACTACTTTAAACCAGAGTTTTTAAATAGGCTTGATGACACCATCATCTTTAATCCTTTAAATGAAGAGGGTCTAATCTCTATCGTTGAAATCATGTTTAAAGAGCTTGAAAAAACTCTTCATAACCGCGGTATCAAGGCAATTTTGAGCGAAGAGGCTAAGAAATTTATCGCAAAAGCTGGCTTTGACATAGTTTATGGCGCAAGGCCTCTTAGAAGAGCGCTTTATGAGCTAGTTGAAGATAAGATCGCTGATATGATCTTAAAAGATGAGCTTGAAAGTGGCGATGAGATCACCATTGATAGCGATGGTGAGAAGATCATCATTAAGAAGAAATAACTTCAAATTTACTTGGCAGGTTGTATCAACTTGCCAAGCTCTCATATAAATTTTTATACAAAAAATATCTAAAAAATAGGGCGATTTTTGTTATTTAAAAATATATCTAAACGCCTAAAAATTTAGCAAGGGCAAAATAAAATATAGCTGATGAGATAGCAGCTGCTGGAAGCGTGATGAGCCAAGCAAGAATGATTGGTCTTACCATTTTCCAGTTTGCATTTTTATTTACGATGCCAATGCCCAAAACCGCACCTATTAGGATATGCGTCGAGCTAACTGGTATGCCAAGCTTTGTAGCTAGAAGTATAACGATACTTGAGGCAAGCTCCGCGCTAAAGCCAGTTGTAGGTAAAATTTCAGCTAGTTTTGAGCCGATAGTGGTGATGACCTCTTTACCTAAAAACCAAAGTCCAACGACAAGCGAAATTCCAAAGGTTACCATTGCGATGCTTGGTATGGGTGAACTTTCGTTTATAGAGCCAGTTTTTAGCACGTCGAGTACGGCGGCAAATGGTCCAACTGCATTTGCAATATCGTTTGCTCCGTGTGAAAACGCAAAAGATGAAGCGGTAAAAATTTGAAACCATGAGAAAATTCTATTGATACTCTTTTCGCTATCGTTTTTGCTCATGACATTTATGATAGCAAGGCTTGCAAGATACGCTAGAGCACCGATGACGAAGATGATCCAGATAGTTTGGATGATGCTAAAGGCTAAATTTATATGCTCAAGCCCTTTAAAAAGCATCATTGATGAGATGACCATTGCTGCAAATCCAGCGATAATTGGGATATGCTTTTTCATCGCTTTAAAAGTGTCTATCTCTTTTTCGCCGTCTTTCATAATGCGAATTTTTGAGCGGTACTCGCTGTATTCAGTGGTTTCGATCTCGTCCTCGTCGATAACTGCGATCTTTGAAAGAGTAGCTATTTGCTCCTCAGCCGGCTTTGTTTTTAGTGCCTTTATAAAGCTTTCTTTATAAGCTTTTCGCTCAGCTTTTAGAGCTTTTAGGTTCATTTTGAGCTCATGTGTTGGCTCAATAATCTTACTTTTTACGTAGCCAAATATTATGTAAGACATCACGCCGCCAAGTAGTGGTGAGATAACCCAACTTACGGCGATCCTGCCGATCTCGCTCCATGAGACCATGCTAAATGGCTCTGGATCTTTTATCATAAAACCCATAGCAAGTCCTGCGCCAACGATGCCACCAACGATCGAGTGGGTGGTTGAGACTGGCAGACCTTTTTTGGATGCGTAAAATAGCCAAAGCCCAGAGCTAAGAAGGGCTGAGATCATGATGATGACAAATTTCATCGGGTTTAGATCGCTTGGAAATTTCACGATCTCGTTTCTAATCGTATTTGTAACCTCAGATCCTGCAAATATCGCACCGCTAAGCTCAAAAATGGCTGCGATGATGAGAGCTTGCTTAAGCGTAAGAGTCTTAGCGCCAACGCTTGTGCCAAAGCTGTTTGCAACGTCATTTCCACCGATATTAAAGGCCATAAAAAGACCAAACATGCCGGCGATCAAGAATAAAAAGTAGTTATTTGTCGGGATGTACTGATAGCCCCAAACGAAAAATCCAACGCTACAAATTGCAAAAATAACAAATGCCAATAAGTTATCTCGAAGCAATCAAGCCCCCTTATAAGGTTTTTGATAGGGATTATATCTTGAAAAATATTAAAGTTTTTAGAATTTTTCAACTTTAAATGATACTAAATTATCATATGTTAGAATCTACAAAAAATTTTAAGGATAAATTTTGGTTATAGCGATCGATCTTGGTTCAAACACATTTCGCGTAGCACTTGTCAAAAAAAAACAAAATGGCTTTAGTAATGAGCAAATTTATGAAAAGATAGTAGGAGCTGCTAGAGGGCTAAATGAAAGTGGCAAGATAGCAGATGAGTCCAAAAATAGGCTCTTTAAAGCGATATCGGAGGCTAAAAGTAAATTTGACTTTGATAAATTTACATGCGTAGCAGTTGCAACTGAGGCTTTTAGGGTGGCGTCAAATAGTGAGGAAATTTTTAGCGAGATAAGAGAAAAATTTGGTATAAATTTTCATCTAATAAGTGGCGAAGCTGAAGCAAAGCTTACATTTTTGGGTGTTCAAAATGCTTTTAGAAAGCTTGGAATCAGTAAAAATTTTAGTATCATTGACATCGGTGGAGCAAGCTCAGAGATCGGTGAAGATGGAAATTTTATGAGTTTTAAATTTGGCATTATTACATTTTTTGAAAAATTTAAAACGCTTGATTTAATGCAAGAAAATGCAAAAATTTATACAAAAGATGCAAGAGAATTTTTAAATAGCTTAAAAAATAGATTTATCGTGCTGACTTCTGGCGTACCAACTACTATCACAGCGCTACGACTTGGACTTAACTATGAGAACTATGATCCGAAAAAAGTAAGCGGATATGAGCTTAAAAATGACGATCTTGCTTGGTTTGTAAATGAGCTTTTGAAGATGGATGATAAGAGTGCAGATTTGGCGGTTGGAAGAAACAGAAAGTATCCACTCATCGCTGGAACCTTGCTTTTAGAGGAGCTTTTAAGTAAGCAAGAAGCAAAATTTTTAGTTATTGACGATGGGCTTAGAGAGGGTGTTGGGGTGGCCTATCTACAAGGAAAATTTCAAGAAATTATCACAAATTTTTAGTTAATATTTCAAAAATTTAAAGGAGAGGAAATGAGTATAAGAGAGCAAATTTTAGCTGATATAAAAGAGGCTATGAAGGCAAAAGATGAGTTTAAAAGAGATACTTTAAGAACGCTAAATGCAGCACTTAAGCAGGTCGAAGTCGATCAAAGGATCGAAATGACTGATGAAGTGGTACTTCCGCTACTTCAAAAGGAGATCAAAAAGAGGGCTGACTCGGTTGAGCTTTATATAAAAGGTGCTAGAGAGGATTTGGCTAAAAAAGAGCAGGGCGAGATTGAGCTTATTAAGGCATATTTGCCAGCACAACTAAGCGATGAAGAGCTTAAAGAAAAAATAAAAAAGATTATTGAAGGAGTTGGTAGAAATTTAGGCGCTGTAATGAAAATGGCAAAAGATGAGATCGGAGCAAGTGCTGAAGCAAAACGCATAAGTATGATCGCAAAAGAGCTTTTGGCTTAAAATCCATAATCTTATAAAACGAAAACTTACTTTTAAATGTGTGTAAGTTTTCGAAAAATCAAATATGACTTTCATTTTAAAAAGATAATTTTAAAAGCATAATACTTATATGAATATGTTAAAAGGTAAAATACAAGCTTTTTTATATATTTGTATTGAAAACTATAATTTTCAAATTGTTATTTTAATTTTTTTATTTTTTCTTTTAGATGAATTTAAATATTGATTTATAGGCTTATTTTGGATTTTATCTTTTGTATGATTTTAATTTATCCATTAAATTTAATGTAAAAACATTTGTAAAAAATTAGTTAAAATTTTACAATTTTCAAAAATAATTGTGGTAGAAAATTTAGCTACCCTATTTTTTAAATTTAGCTATAGAAAAGTATGCGGACATTTAGTGTGTATTTTTTAGTATAAGGATTGGTGAGTCTAAAATTTCTAGCATATCTTCTCATAAATGATAGAAATTCCACAACTCTTTTTTGTTTGTTTAGTCTTATCTGCGCTACTCTCGTTAGTCTCATAGCTCTAAACAAAGCTTATAAATTTACCTATTAAATTTACCAGCCATGGCTTTGTAGATATTTAGCTCGTCTTGTAAAAGCGTGTATTTTGCTTTTAGTAACCCTATTTTGGCCTCTAGTTCGCTGTTTTTAGCCTCTAAAAACTGCTTTAGCTCGACCTTGCCGTAAGAGTATTTTAGCTCGTAAATTTTTGAAATTTCCTCGTAGTTTTTTATCTGCTCTTGGTAGTTTGCAAGCAGTGCTTCGTCGTTAAGGTAGCCTTTGTAAAATGCGTCTATCTCGTTTAATGCGCTATTTAGAGTGCTTATGTAGTTTAGCTTTGCAAGCTCGAAATTTGCCTCGCTAACCTTTAAATTTGACTTTAGCTTGTGGTAGTTTAAAAATGGTAAATTTAGAGCGACATTGCCATTTAGAAATTTAAGGCTAAAGGCTTCCTCTTTTTTGTCGGTGCTGCTTTTGAGGCTAGCTCCTAGCGTGATACTTGGGTAAAACTCTTTTTGGCTCGCTTTGTAGTTTAAGATGCCCTCTTCTATGCGGTAAATGGCCGCTCTTAGATCAGGCCGGTTTGCTATGGCGCTTGTTGGCACATCTAGATCAACGCCCACTCTTTTAACGGGACTTAGCGTGAGTACTTCAAATTTAAGCTCAAATTCTGGCCTCTCATTTAGCAATATCCTAAGCGTTTTTTTAGCACTCACAAGCTCTTTTTTGGCACTTTCTATCTTATTTTGAGCGCTTAAAAGCTGCGAGTTTATCTGTTTTAGGCTTAGAGCTTCCTCTTTGCCAAGCTCAAATTTAAACCTAACTATCTCATTTAGTTCATTATAAATTTCTAAAATTTGCTCATAAGTTTTAATGCTCTCATTTAGATATAAAATCTGAAAATAGGCGTCTGTTACGGAGTTTATCACGCTTAGTTTGCTAGCTTCCAGATCAAATTTAGTAGCATCTGCTTCAAACATCGCTGCATCTTTGCTATTTGCAAGCTTTTGCCAAAGATCAAGCTCGTAGCTAAGCCCTATGCTTGAGCCAAAACTTCTACTAGAAGCGCCGCCCTCTTTTATATTTTTGTTGCTTGATGCCTCAATGCCAGTGTTAAAGCTTGGGATTAAATTTGCCTGCAAAACGCCAGCTTGAGCGAGTGCTTTATTTATATTTATCGCTGCTTTTGCAAGGTCGGTGTTGTTTTTAAGCGCAAGTTCTACAAGCTCATCAAGATAGCTTTGCTCATACTGCTTCCACCAAAAAGTGTCTAAATTTAGCTCACTACTAGCATTATCTTCAAGTAAAATTTGCTTGTAGTTTTCATCTATATTTTTAACAGCGCAGCCGCTTAAAACGAGCACTAAAGCTAAGCTTAGAAATTTCATATTACTCCCTTGAAAGCGCATCTATTGGATTTAGTTTTGAGGCATTTTTGGCAGGCATGTAGCCAAAAATGATGCCAATGGCCATCGACGTGACAAGCGCAAGCACGATCGAGCCATTTGAAAAGATCATGCTAAAGCCATCTAAAAAGTTGTTAAAGATGTAGCCGATCGCGTAAGAAAAGGCTATACCGATAGCTCCGCCAATTAAGCAAAGTAGCACCGCCTCTATCAAAAACTGCTGCAAGATGTTGCTCTGCCTAGCTCCGATCGCCATTTTGATGCCTATCTCTTTGGTGCGCTCTGTAACTGAAACTAGCATGATGTTCATCACGCCTATGCCACCAACTACTAGTGAAACTACAGCGATACTTGATATTAGAAGGCGCATTGTGGAGATGGTCTCTTCGATAGTTTGCTTGATGCTATCAGAATTTCTAGTAAAGAAGTCTTTTTTTCCGTGTTTTATCGTTAAAAGATCAGTTAGGCTCTTTTCTGCAATTTGAGCATTTACGCTTTCATTTACTTTTACGGTTATTGAGCTAATAAATTTATCGCCCGTTATCTTGTTTATCACGGTCGTATATGGAGCATAAATTTTAAGTGAGCTAGCATCGCCGATTTTAAACTCATCTTTTTGCAAAACGCCTATAATGCGAAGTGGCTTTTTGTTAAAAAGAATAATCTTACCGATAGGGTCTTCGTTTTTAAATATGCTATTTTTAGTATTTTGGTCTATTAATGTGACAGAATCCGAGTTTAAAACCTCGTCGTCATCGTAAATTCTTCCTTTTTCTAGCTTTAGTCCATTTACGTCAAAGCTCCCTACTCCACCACCTTTTAATGTCGCTGTTAAGGAGATATTTTCATACGTTAGTACGCCTGAAGTGCTTGTATTTGGAGTGACTGAGTCAAGAAATGACTGCTTTGAGAGCATATTTGCGTCACTTATAGAGAGCGTTTTTACCCTGCCCGAGAGCATGTCGCCAAAGCCTTTTCCTGGCATTATGTCGATCGTATTTGTACCGATCTTTCTGATGCCAGCTAAAATTTGCTCTTGTGAGCCTTTGCCAAGAGCTACGACGCTAATGACCGCTGTGATGCCAATTATAATGCCAAGCATTGTAAGAAGCGATCTTAATTTATGAGCCAGCATCGCATTTACCGACATTTTAAAGCTTTCAATTAGCTGATCTTTATAGTAGGTAAATTTGCTCTTTTCTGGCTGGTTTTGCTTTTTGGCCTCAAAAATTTCACTGTTTTTTACATTATCACTTACGATATTGCCATCTTTTATCTCGATCACACGACTCGCGTACTCGGCGATCTTTGGGTCGTGCGTGACGATGATGATGGTGTGACCTTTTTTGTAAAGATCCACTAAAATTTCCATCACTCTTAGCCCACTTTTGCTATCAAGCGCGCCTGTTGGCTCGTCTGCTAAAATGATCTCGCCACCATTCATCAGCGCCCTTGCTATAGAGACTCTTTGCTGCTGTCCGCCAGAGAGCTTGTTTGGTAAATTTTTTGCTTTTTCGCTAAGACCAAGAGAGTCTAAGATATCCATCCCTCTTTTCTCTCGGTCGCTCTTATTTGCCCCTGCGTAAATGCTAGGAAGTGCGACGTTTTCAAGGGCGTTCATTGTGCTAAGAAGGTTATATCTTTGAAAGATAAAGCCAAATTTATCTCGTCTAAGCTTAGCAAGTGCGTCGCTATCAAATTTTGATATATCTTTGCCATCTAGCAGGTACTGCCCGCCACTTGGACTATCAAGGCAACCAAGGATATTCATAAGCGTTGATTTGCCAGAGCCAGACTGACCGATAATGGCTATAAATTCGCCCTTTTTTATCTCTAAATTTATGCCATGAAGAATTTCTATTTCATTCTCACCTAGCTTAAAGCTTTTTGTGATATTTTTTAGACTTATCACTTAAAACTTCTTATTTTCTTTTTCGATCATCTTGGCTATTTCGCTTGCTGAGCCTTGTGATGTGATGATCTCATCACCCTCATTTACGCCACTAATTATTTGCGTATCGAGGTTGTCTTTTATGCCAGTTTTTACCGCTGTTTTTACCGCTTTGTCATCTTTTAGAACATAGACAAAAGTGCCGTTTTCATCTTTTTTAATACCAATACTTGGTACTATGATAGCATCCTTTACGTTTGCTATTAAAAGCTCATTTTGCGTGGTCATGCCTATTCTTAAAATTTTATCTTTATTTTCAACTATGCTTTGCGCGTAATAATAAACAGCTGAGTTGCTTGAAGTGCTTGAGCTTGTGGATTTGCTACTACTACTAGAGCCGTAGCTACCATCGCTTAATGTCGTTAAGCCAGGGTCGATTGAGCTAACCGTCGTTTGAAATTTTTTTGTTGGCTCAGAGAGGATCGAGTACTCAACTGGCGTGCCGACTTTTATCTTTGTGATGTCGCCCTCAGCTATTTGCATCTTCATCTTGACATAGCTAAGATCTGCGATCTTTACGATAGTTGGCGTAGTTTGATTGGCATTTACGGTCTGTCCCTCCTCTACTTGCACGCTAACTACGACGCCGTCTCTTGGAGCGGTGATCTTTGTGTAGCCTAAATTTATCTTAGCTGTGCTTAGCTCGATATTTGTTTGCTTTATCTGAGCCTCGAGCTCCTTTATCTTGGCGCTATTTGCGCTATATGTGTTTTTTGCACTTTCAAATTCTTGTTTTGAAGTGGCGTTTTTGGCAAAAAGTGCGTTTTCTCTATCAAACTGTGTTTTAGCGATATTTAGAGCCACTTTTACGCTTTCAAGCTGAGCTTTGTAGATGGCTAGCTGTGCTTCTTTATTGTCTATGCTATTTTGCTGGGTCGAGCTATCGATACTTGCGATCATATCACCTTTTTTGACCTGATCTCCAAGCTTAACATAGAGTTTTTTTATCTGGCCACTCACCTGAGCACCCACATCAACTAGCTCTGTGGCAAAAATTTCTCCAGTCGCATCAACTTTTTTACTAAATGAACCTTTCTTCGCCTTTTTGGTGATAAATTCCACCTTTTCATCTTTTATCTTAAAAAAATTATCATAGATAAAATATCCACCGACGCCTAAAATAAGCAGGATTATTAAAATTTTAGATTTTTTCATTGCTTCTCTTTGTAAAAAATTGGTCAATTTTACTTAATAAGATTAAAATTCTCTTTAAACTTCCTCTTTTGCCATGCCAGCCTCTATCAAAAACCTACTTGGCTGATAATTCACCTTCTTTATCTTGTCGTATTTTGCATAACTAAGATATAGCTCGTCTTTAGCCCTTGTTACTGCTACGTAAAAGAGCCGTCTTTCTTCTTCTAGGCTGCCACCCATGCTCATTAGCTTTAAATTTGGAAAGCGGTTTTGAGCGAGATCTACTATGAAAACTTGGTCAAATTCAAGCCCCTTGCTCGCATGCACGCTAAGCAAGCTAACGCCCTGCCCTTCGCTCATCTCGTTGCTTCCAAGGGCTAAGAAGTTATAAAATTTACTGATATCTTGATATTTTTTAGCTAGCTCGCTTAGCACCACACTCTTTGCCATTATGCGCTCTTTGACCTCTTCTTTGAGCGCCAGATCGACGTTACCGTTTTTTAGAGTTGCCCTTTTTGTGCTGATGTTTTCGACGATTAGTGAGTAAATTTTGCTAGTTTTTATCTCATTTATCATCGTGGCTGGCTTTGAGATATTTCTCATGCCTCTTAAAAAGTTGTAAATTTCATATAAAAACTGCGCCCCGCTCTCGCTTAGCTTTTGTAGTTTTAGCACAGGATGACCTAGAAATTTATCGCTAAAGCCAAGCTTAGAAAACCTTGAAATTTCGGCAAATTCGTCAAGATCGTCAAAAAGTCCTAGCTGGTAGTTTCGCCTTTTATTTGATGAGATATTTACGCTTTCATCTGGCTCAAGTATCCCTTTTATCAAATTTCCATGTCCGAGCTTAAGCAGCGCGTCAAAAATTTCTTTGCTAACCGCGCTGCCAACGCCCTTTGCGTATTCGCAGATGTGGATAAATGCCATTATATCTTTTGGATTGACATAAATTCCCATGATGTCGATGAGTGCCTTGATCTCGCGGCTCTCAAAGAAGCTCACCCCACCCTTTCGCTTTGAACTGATACCTCGCTCTTTTAGTGCGACCTCGATGCCGTCAGCTGATGAGTTATTTCTAAAGATGATAGCAATATTTTCCCTATTAAATGGCGAAAGCGAGATGATGTCAGCGATGTTTTGATACTGATCAAAAAGCTCGTTATAAACAAGCAGTCTTGGGGGCTTGAAATTTCCCTCGCGGCTTACGGTTAAGTGCTTTTCATAAAGCCTTGGATTGTTATTTATCACCTTATTTGCAAGGGTAAGTATGCTTGAGCTTGAGCGGTAGTTTACATTTAAAGCGTAGATATTTGCGTTTGGAAAGCGATCTTTAAATGAGCCTATTATCTCGATATTTGCGCCATTAAATGCGTAAATACTCTGGTCAAAATCGCCCACGCAAAATAGGCTCTTCGTCGCAAATGCGTCTATGAGGCTACCTTGAAGCGTGTTTGTGTCTTGATACTCGTCGATCAAAATTTCATCATAAGCTAAATTTGCTCCCTTTTTTAGCTCGTCGCGCATTTTTATAAGAAGATCGTTAAAATCAGCGTAGGCAAATTTAGCCTTTTCGGCCTCAAACTCCTCTAAAACATCTTCATAAATTTCAGCATAAACGCCCTGCTCTTCGCTCTTATCGCTTATCCATTTGCCAAAAGTAGTGCCCTGCTCGCTGTTTTGAAAGAGCGAGTAAAGGTCGTATAGATAAGCTCCGCCATAAGGTTTGACGTCGCTTAAATGGTAAAATTTACGCCTCTCAACAAGACTTTTTAAAAGCGTCTTTAGCTCGCTTGGCTGCTTTAGCGTGACGCCTTTATCAAGGCTTTTTAAAAGCGAAAATGAGACCGAGTGGAAGGTGCCCGCTGTGATTTTAGAGGTGACTGATTTGTCAAAATACCTATTTAAACGCTCTATCATCTCGCTCGCTGCTTTGTTGGTGAAAGTTAGAAGCAAAATTTTCTCTGGCGAGATGCCTAAATTTAAAAGATGAGCTATGCGTGCGACAATGGTACTGGTTTTGCCAGTGCCAGCTGAAGCGATGATGAGATTGTGTCCAAAGGGCGCAGTTGCGGCGGTGTATTGTTCTTTGTTTAACCTAGATAAGGGCATGTCTTCCTCTTTTTTAAAAAGGCCTAATTATAGCTACTTAAACTTTAACAGCTATAATCACGCCGATGAAAAAGTTTAAATTTCTAAAATTTCTTGCCCTATTTTTGGCTCTTTTGGTTGCTATTTTTTTGATATTAGATCAAATTTATCCACTAAATTTAGATGCGCTTAAAAAAGATGAAGCCAAAATTTTGCTTGACAAAAATGGCAACATTATAAATATGAAGCTTAGTAGTGATGGAATTTGGAGATTTCACGAGCAAAGCTTTCCAAATTCGCTAAAACAATGCGTCGTTCTCTTTGAAGATAGATACTTTTACTACCATTTTGGCGTAAATTTTGCCTCCATTTTTAGAGCATTTTTTCACAACCTAAGAAGCGACAACCGCATAGGTGCGAGCACTATCACAATGCAAGTAGCCAGGATGCTAGAGCCAAGTGATCGAAGCTATAAAAATAAGGTAAGAGAAATTTTTAGAGCACTTCAGCTTGAGCTTCACTTTAGCAAGGATGAAATTTTAAATTTTTATCTAAATTTAGCTCCATATGGCGGAAATATCGAGGGTGCAAAAGCGGCTAGCTTTTTTTATTTTGGCAAAGAGCTAAATGAGCTTAGCTACGCTCAGGCAGCACTTTTAAGCACGATCCCTAAAAATCCAAATAAAAATAGACTAGATCATGTTTCAAACATAAATGCCCTAAAAAACAGAGTCATAAAGATGCTTTACAAGGCAAAGTTGATCGATCTTAGTGCGTTTAAAAGAGCACAGGCCGAGCCATTTAAAAATGTAAGGATAAGAGCCGTTGTAAACGCAGGCGACTACGCAAATGTCGCTTTTAAAAACCAAATTTCAAAGGCTAGCTTGGATCTAAATTTACAAAAAGATATGCTTAAAATTTTAAAAGATACGATGTTTTCGCTAAAGGCTAAAAATGCAAATAACGCTGCTGCGGTAGTCATTGATAATAAAAAAATGAGTGTTGTTGCCTTCATAGGCTCACACGATGAGCGCGCACGTGATGGCAAAAACTCAGCCATAAATATGAAGCGAAACACCGGCAGTACGCTAAAGCCTTTTATCTACTCACTTGCGCTTGATAGTGGGCTTATAACGCCAAATTCGCAGTTAATAGACACGCAAATTTATATAAAAGAGTATGCCCCAAAGAATTTTAGTAATGATTTTTTAGGTATCGTAAGCGCGAAAGATGCTCTAAATTTCAGCCTAAATATTCCGGTTATAAATTTAAACTTAAAACTAAAAGACAATTCCCTTTACGAACTACTTGAAAAGGTAAATTTAGTAGATGAAAATAAGGAGTATTATGGAGCTTCTATAACGCTTGGAAGTGCTGAAATGAGCCTGCTTGATCTTGCTCATCTTTATACTATTTATGCTAATGACGGCATTTATAGGCCACTTGAGTTTGCAGGAAAAAACTACAAAAATGAAGAGAAAAATGTAACTCTAATCTCGCCTCAAAGTGCCTATTTAACTGCTAAAATGCTAAGCGAAGCCTCAAGATCATATCTAAAAAATGCTTGGCAGTACGCCAAAAATACGCCCAAAATAGCCTTTAAAACTGGTACAAGCGCAAACTCACGTGATCTTTACGCCATAGGCGTTGATGAAAATTACACAATTGCTATTTGGATTGGAAATTTTAATGCCAGTAAAACTGATAAACTAACAGGACTAAATGACGTATCAAAGAGCCTTTTTGATATGTTTAAGATAATCGCTCAAAAAGAGAAGTTAAGATTTATGAGTGAGCCAGATGGCATAGAAAAGCTGCCAACTTGCATTGATGCCTTTAACTATGAAAAGTGTAAAAAAATGGCGCTTGATGATAGGATAAATGGTGTAGATTTAAAGGATAAGTGCGAAAGTTTAAGGGGCGAAGAGCTTGATTTTTTGGTTAAAAATGAGCTTTTGGATAAAGATGAGATACAAAAAAGCCCTTGTGCTGAAATTTTTAAAGATAAAAAGCCAGTTTTTGCCTATCCGTATGACAATGAAGAGATAGTGACAGATGAAAATATTACACAAGTTATGGTAAAATGCTACGCGTTTTTAGGCGATGAAATTTACCTAAAAATAGATGATTTGAACTTTTCTAAGATAGAAAATGCAAGCGAAAAAAAGTTTGATCTAACTCTTGGCGAGCACAGCATAAAATGCCTTGATCAAAACTCAAATCAAAGTGAAATAACAATAAAAATAAGGAGATAAAATGTGGCAAAAAGTAGCGCTTCTAGCACTTTTGGGAATGACAAATTTATATGCTTTGAGCCTAAATGGCACTGCGCAGATAAAATCGCCCCTAAGCGTAGAGTTTGGACTAGAAGATAAAGTCGATAAAAATTTTGTTGGTATGCTAAGTGATAAAAAGCTACTTTTGTGCCAACCAGCATTAAATGGTACGGTTAGATTTAATAGTCAAAGCTTGCTACTTTTTACAAAAGATATGCATGCTGGTTTGGATTACAGCTGCAAGCTTGAAAATGGAAGCACTGCTAGTTTTGCCACGAAAGAATTTGAGCTAACAAAGATAGAAAAAATAAGCGATAGTAAATATATACTTAAATTTAATGATGAAGTAAATATTGAAGCTATCAAAAATATTGCCGTAAAAGATGCAAAATTTAAAGTGATTGAGCTTTCTAACAATAGCTTTGAGCTTAATCTTGATAAAAATTTAAGCAATCCAGTTTTTGATTTTGGTGAAAAATTTGAGAGCAAATTTGGTGCAACGCTTTCAGGTGAAACGATAGTAAATTTTGCCGATGAAATAAGCGAAGAAAGCGTAAATATAAATGATAATGCAAAGAGTCTTGAGATACCAGAAATTTATCCAGTGAGCCTTGATAATGGTATCTTGGGCTTTAGAATTTATCTAAAAAATTGGCTTGATGACGATATTAACTTAAAAAAATTTATAAACATTAAAGGTGTAAAAAACTTTAGCATTAGTGACGTTAAATATAGTGACAACTATGAAGAAAACTCAGAGCTTAGCGAGTATTATTACTACATTGATATTACAAGTGACGATTTTAAGCCACAAAATAGTTATGAAATCACCATTAAGCCCGGTTTTGGCGATGATAGAAATGTAGTAATAGAAGAAAGTAGCTATGAAGTAGTAGCTGGCAATTTCACTCCATTTGCAAATTTTATAAATAATGAGCCATATATCTCAAGTGTCGGTGAGATCGGTATCAGAAGTGCAAATTTGCCTGAGTTAAATGTAAGCATTGAAAAGCTAAGCGATCAAAATTTTAGATATTTCTTAAATTTTAATGACAATAACGAAGAGTTAAGCAACTTCAGCACAAAAGTGGCAAGCAAAAGCTATAAACTTGATGGCGCATTAAATGAAATTTCGCTAAATAAAATCAAACTTGACTTTGCCGGAGCTGGAGACGGCGTTTATAAGATAAATTTAAACTACGGCAAAGATAAGAGCGTCTCAAAAGTAGTCTATCTAAGTGATATCGCCGTAAATGCAAAGCTTGGCAAGGATGAAATTTTTGTATTTGCAAATCGTCTTGGCGAAAATACAATGCTTCCAAATGCAAATGTGAAAATTTATGGCAAAAAGAACGAAGAAATCGCAGTTGGTGCGACAAATGATATAGGTGTTTTTAAATTTAACAAAAAAGATATTTACAAAGATATCTCCTCAGTGGTTGTCTCTCTTGGAAAAGAGCAAAATTTTCTTATTTTAAAAGAAGACGAAGCGCTAAATGAAGCAAAATTTATGAGTCAAAATGCTAGTGAGAGTATCGATGCGTACGTTCATTTTGCTTCAAATATCATAAGACCAAATGAGAGTTTAAAGGGTGCAATCTATCTAAGAGATAGAGATTTTAATCCTTTAAAAAATATGCCTATAAAGATAAAATTTTTCGATCCACAAGGCAAAAGTAGTGCTGAAATTTCAAAAAATACAAATGACGTTGGCTTGGTAAATTTTGAAAAAGAGATATTAAGCGATCTAAGCGGTAGATTTAATATGCAAGTAATTTACGCAAGCAAAGTGATCTCAAATGTGCCATTTTTTGTTGAGAGTTTTATGCCAAATAGGATAAAAAATGAGATAACGCTTGAGAGGGATAAATTTTTCGCAAATGAGCTTGTTAGAGCCAATCTAGCCAGTAACTATCTCTTTGGTGGCGCTGCTAGCGAGCTTGATGGTAGCATGCAGGTTAGCTTTTTTGATGATGAATATAAAAATAGCGAGTTTAAAGAGTATAAATTTAAAAACAATACACTAAAGCCAAGCGCTTATCCATCTTTTGAGAATGATCTCACTCTTTCAAAAGATGGTAAATCAAGTCAAATGATAGATCTTAGCTTTAGCACTAAAAATGCCTCTTCTATCATAACAGGTGTGATAAATTTCAATGTAAATGATGATGGTAAAAACGTAAGCGACACAAAAAGCTTTACGCTCTATCCTTACAAAGATATGGTCGGTATCGCAGCAAGCACGACATTTGCTGAGCCAAACGAAGATGTAAAAATAAGAACGGTTGTAGTAGATATGTCAAGTCAAAAGGCCGTAAAATCAAATTTAAAATTTGATATAAAACGTGTTACTTGGCAATACCAAAGAGATGCAAATGGCTATATAAAGTGGTTTCAAACGCTAGAAGATGTGGATAATTTTTATAAAGACAATGGCGAGTTTAGCTACAAATTTACACAAAGCGGCTCATATATGATCATCGCTACAAATCTAGTAAGTGGAGCAAGCACAAGCCTTGATATGGACGTAAGTGGCTACAACTACTCTACTCTAGCGCCTACAAAAGAGCTTAGTAAATCTCAAATCAAACTAAATAAAAATATCTACAAAAAAGGCGATGAACTAAGTGCTGATATAAGCTCAGCTATAAAAGAAGGTATCGCCCTTGTTACACTTGAAGATGGTGGCGTGAAAGCTTACAAGGTCGTTAAGATAAAAAACAACTCGGCAAATGTGAAATTTAAACTTGACTTTGATTTTAGCGGACTTTACGTGAGTGCAAATATCTACCGCATGACAGATGGTGGATTAACTCCATTTAGGACTTACGGTAAGGTTTATGCTAAGGCCGATAAGTCATCAAGGATACTTGATCTAAGCCTTGATGCACCAAATACAGCAAAAAGCGATGAAAATATAAAAATTTCACTAAAAACAAAGCCAAAAGCTTATGTAAATTTATTTATCACAGATGTTGGCGTACTTGATATAACGTCACAAAAGCCAGCCGATCCACTTAAATTTTTTGACAAAATTTTACCAGATGGCGTTTTTGACTATGATATTTATAATATGCTCACAAACTATAAAGTCGAGGGTAAAACTTTAAGCTTTGGTGGCGATATGGCAGCACTTGCCATGGAGGCAAAAATGGCAAAACATGCTAGCCCGGTCGATAGCAAGAAGATAAAAACATATGCAAATTTAGTAAGCCTTCAAGCTGACGATAATGGTGAAATTTCATACGAGTTTAAAACGCCAAATGGCTTTAACTCTGCCATTAGAGTAGATGTCGTGGCAAATAATGAAACTGGCATGAACGCTGTAAATAAAGAAATTTTAGTAAAAGATGATGTGATTATTAAGCCAAGTGCGTTAGTTTATCTGTTAAAAGGCGATGAGCTAAATGCAAACTTAAGGCTCATAAACACAACAAATGAGGATAAAAATTTAACCATAAAAGTGGCTAGCAGTAAAAATTTAAACATCAAAACAAAAGAAAATGTGAATTTAAAGCCGCTTGAAAATAAGGCCTTCACATTTAAAATTTCAGCTCTTGAGGCTGGTGCGGCCGAGTATAACGTGACTATAAGCGACAAAAACAGTTCAAAAACTGTTCAAAGCTTGCTTGATGTAGTGAGCCCTTATACTATCAGCACCTACGCAAAAAGTAGTGTCTTTGACAAAGAGAGTGTGATCTCACTTCCAAAAGGCTTTCATAATGTTAGTATAGATGCGTCAAGCTCTGTCTCAAGTGTGCTTTTGGCAGCTTCTAAAAATTTAGTCGAGTACCCTTACGGATGTGCGGAGCAAAGGAGCTCAAGGCTACTTGCGCTTTTAAATTTAAGGCCAAAAGATGAGCTTGAAAAAAATGATCAAAAGAGATTTATTGCAAGCGGTATGAGTGAGCTAATTAAGATGCAAAAACCAGATGGTAGCTTTGGCTACTGGAGCGATCTAGGTAGTACAAATGCATTTGCTTCGATCTATGCAACTGATGTGCTGCTTGATCTTGAAGAGGCTGGATATGAGCTAAATAAAAATGTAAAGCAAAGAGCATTAAATTCGCTCTTAAAATATACAAACACAGACATTGAAGCCCTATATGCTATTTATGTAAGCTCCCGCGCAAATGTTGCTGATAAATCGGTGCTAAATAAAATTTATGACCACAAAGCTTACAATACGACCGCACTTAATAAATATCTAATGGCAGCAGCTTTAAAAATAAACGGCTTAAATGACGAAGCAAAGGTGGCGCTAAAAGATATTAAAAAAGCTCAGATAGCTGATTACAGCAGGGATTATTCTAGCTTTGGCTCAAAGATGAGAGACAATGCATTTATCTTGTATCTGCACGCAAAATATTTTGAGAAAAACGACTACTCAGATGATCTTGCAAATTTCTTGATCACAAATTTAAATGAGCTTAGCTCAACGCAGGAGCGCGCTTTTACACTTAGAGCGCTAAATGCCTACTTTGGTAAAGATGTTGGCGAGAAAAATAATAAATTTAAGCTTAGCTACAATGGCGAAAGTAAAGAATTTGATGGCCTTTTAAGCGTATCATTTACAGCAAAAGATGGAAATTTTACCATTACACCACTTGGTGAAAACAAGCTATATGCCACTATTTTAAGCTACGCTTATGTGCCACTTGAGATTAAGCATAAAATAGAGCCAAAAGAGCTTGATATTTATAGAACGTTTGTCGATGAAAAAGGCAAAGAGCTAGGTCTTGACAGCCTAAGAGTAAATGATGTTATCTATTCAAAAATAGTGATAAATTCTAAAGCTATGGTTAAAAATGGCGTAATAAACGAGATAGTAAGTAGCTGCTTTGAGCCAATAAATGAAAATTTAAGTGGCTTTAATAAGAGTCTTAAAGATAGCATTGAGCTTGAATATCAGAGCATAAAAGATGATCGCGTTTTAAGTTTTTATGCACTAGATAGTGACAAGAGAGAGGCTGTGCTTTACACACCTTATCGTGTAAGACTTGGCGGCAAATGCTCACTTGGTGCAGTCACAACTGAAAATATGTATAACGAAAGACAAAACGACTACGACCTAGCTCAGCGAAGCTTTACTGTCAAATAAGCTATATAAATTTTGGGGCGTTTAACCGCCCCAAGCCCATATTTCCCCACTTTTGCAAAGATTTTTTTAAACAAATTTTAGATAACATTAAGCATTTTTTAAACGAAAGAGGATACAAAAGTGGCAGAATTTTACAATGCAAAAGAGATAGAAGACAAATTTTATAAAATTTGGGAAGAACGCGGATACTTCGAGATAGACACAAACAAAGATATCCAAAAAGATGGACGTAAATTTTGCATTATGATGCCACCTCCAAACGTGACTGGCTCGCTTCACATCGGACACGCCCTAACCTACACACTTCAAGATATCATGACTCGCTACAAGAGGATGGACGGCTACAAGACACTTTGGCAGACAGGACTTGACCACGCTGGCATCGCTACTCAAAACGTCGTTGAAAAGCAGCTTTTAGCCCAAGGCATCAAAAAAGAAGAGCTTGGACGTGAAAAATTTGTAGAAAAAGTGTGGGAGTGGAAAGAAAAAAGTGGTGGCATGATCGTTCATCAGATGCGCAAGCTTGGCATCACTCCGGCTTGGTCTCGCCAGAGATTTACTATGGATGAGGGTTTAAGAAAAGCTGTGAAAAAAGCATTTGTAAATTTGTACGACAAAGGACTGATCGTTCAGAAAAACTACATGATAAACTGGTGTACGCATGATGGTGCGCTTTCTGACATCGAAGTTGAGCACAAAGAAAACAAAGGCAAACTTTATCATTTGAGATACTACTTTGCAGACAAGCCAAGCGAATTTGTTGTAGTTGCTACGACTAGACCAGAAACATATTTTGGCGACACCGCTGTAATGGTAAATCCAAACGACGAGCGCTATAAAAATTTAATCGGCAAAAAAGTGGTGCTACCTATCATAAATAGAGAGATCGAGATCATCGCCGACGAGCACGTTGATATGGAGTTTGGAACGGGTCTTGTTAAAGTCACGCCTGCGCATGATCAAAACGACTATGAAGTTGGCAAAAGGCACAACCTTGAGTTTATTACTGTATTTGACGAAAAGGGCATTTTAAACGACAAGTGCGATAAATTTGCAGGACTTGAGAGGCTTGAGGCTAGAGATATCGTCGTGGCCGATCTTGAAAAACTTGGCAATGTCGAAAAGATCGAGGACTATGAAAACCAAGTAGGATACTGCTATCGCTGCAAAAACGTCGTCGAGCCATACATCTCAAAGCAGTGGTTTGTCAAAAAAGAGATCGCAGATGAGGCGATACAAAAGGTCTCAGAGGGTCTTGCTAAATTTTACCCACCGCACTGGATAAACAGCTTTAACGCATGGATGAGAGAGCTAAGAGATTGGTGTATCTCACGCCAGCTTTGGTGGGGACATCAAATTCCAGTATTTTACTGCGATGATTGCGGTTATATGTGGGCTGACGAGGGCGAGCCGTGTGAGTGCAAAAAATGTAAAAGCAAAAACATCCACCAAGACCCAGACGTGCTAGATACATGGTTTAGCTCCGGTCTTTGGCCATTTAGCACGCTTGGCTGGGGCAATGATAATGAGCTTAAAAATGAAAAATGGTTTGAAGGCGATTTGGCTGAATTTTATCCAAACAACCTTCTTATAACTGGTTTTGATATATTATTTTTCTGGGTTGCTAGGATGATGTTTCAGGGTGAAAATGCCCTTGGCAAGCTACCATTTGACGACATCTACCTACACGCACTTGTAAAAGATGAGTTTGGTAGAAAGATGAGTAAAAGCCTTGGTAACGTCATCGATCCGCTTGATAGCATAAATGAATATAGCGCCGATATATTGCGCTTTACGCTAACACTTCTAGCCGTTCAAGGACGTGACATCAAGCTAAGTGATGCCAAGATGAAGCAGGTAAGAAATTTCACAAACAAACTTTATAACGCAAGCAAATATCTCATGCTAAATGAGAGCAAATTTGAAAATTTAGAAGACATCAAGCTTCAAACAAAGCTTGGAATTTATATGAATAGCCGCTTTAACGAGTGTGTAAGAGAGGTACGCGAAAATATCGACGCCTACCGATTCAATGACGCAGCAAACACACTTTATAAATTCCTTTGGGATGAGTTTTGCGACTGGGGCATCGAGCTTAGCAAGGCTGATAAAGCGAGCGTAAAAGAGCTTGGAAGTATATTTAAAGAGGCGATGAAGCTGCTAAATCCTTTCATGCCGTTTCTTTCAGAGTACCTATTTCAGGAGCTTAGCGGTACACAGCTTGAAAATGCAAAATCGATAATGGTGATGAGCTACCCAGAAGTAAAAGAGCGAAATTTAGATGTTGAGAAGAAATTTGAACTAGTTATCGAGGCGATTGTGGCTATTCGCCGTGCAAAAGCGACCATCGATCTTGGCAACTCAAAGATCGCAAAAGCCTTTGTTAAATTTAATGAAAAAATCGATCTTGACGAGGTCAAAGAGTATATCAAGCTGCTTGCAAAATGCGAAGAGATTGGCTTTGTAGGTGAGAAAATAGAAAATTCAATAAGAGACGTGAGCGAAAATTTAGAGGCATTTGTCCCACTTGAAGGGCTTGATATGAGCGGTATCATCACAAGGCTCAAGTCTCAAAAGACAAAGCTTGAAAAAGAGATAGCCAAACTCTCAGGTATGTTAAATAATCAAAATTTCGTGGCAAACGCACCAAAAGAAGTTATAGAGACAAACAAAGAGGCTTTGCAAAGCGCTGAGGCTAAATTTAAAAAAGTATGTGAAGAATTAGAAGCTCTTGGAGAAAAATAGTGATAAAAATAGAGAAATTAAGCAAGTTTTATGGTGATACGCAGATCCTTTTTGATGTAAATTTAGAGGTTAAAAAGGGTGAAATTTTTGCTATCGTGGGACATAGTGGTGCTGGTAAATCAACGCTTTTAAGGTGCATAAACGGGCTTGAAAGCTATCAAGGTGGCAGCTTAAAAGTCTTTGATAAAGAGATAAAAAATTTAGATGAGACGCAGCAGAGACATTTAAGGCGAGATGTTGGGATGATATTTCAGCATTTTGCATTAATGGCTAGAAAAAACGTCTTTGAAAACGTCGCTACTCCGCTTAAATTTTGGGGTTACAAAAGCGATGAAACTGAAAAAAGAGTGAGAGAGCTTTTAAATTTAGTCGGTCTTGAAAGCAAGGCAAAAAGCTATCCAAGCGAGCTAAGTGGTGGTCAAAAACAGCGTGTGGCGATCGCTAGAGCGCTTGCTTTAAATCCTAAAATTTTACTAAGCGACGAGGCGACTTCGGCTCTTGATCCAAACACGACAAATCAAATTTTAGAGCTACTTGAAAAGATAAACAAAGAGCTAGACATCAGCGTCGTCATCGTCACACACGAGATGGAGGTTGTAAAATCGATCGCAAAACGCGCGATACTGCTAGAAGGCGGCAAGATCATAGGCTCTGGAAGCATTGAGGAGCTATTTTTAAAGCCAGATGAGAAGATGAAAGAATTTTTGGGCGAAGTTGAAATTTTGCCAAGCACTGGCACAAATATCAGGCTATTTTTCCCAAAAGAAGTGGCCCAAAATAGCGTGATCACGCATATGGCTAGAAGCCTAAATATCGACTTTAACATAGTTTGGGGCAAGCTTGAGAAGCTAAACGAAAATGTTCTTGGCTCGCTTGTCATAAACATAGATGAAAAAGATAAAGAAAACGTACTTAACTACATCAAGCAAAGTGGCGTTTTATGGGAGGTTGCTTGATGTTTGGTATTGATTTTTCTAAATTTCCAGATGTTTTTTCTAGGATACTGTTGCCAGCTATCGGCGAGACGCTATATATGAGCATCGTCTCTACCCTGCTCGCCTTCGCTATAGGCCTCATACCTGCGGTTTTGCTCATACTTTCAGATAAAGATGGACTAAAGCCAAACAAGCAGCTTTATTTTGTACTTGATATCGTTATAAACGTGCTTAGAAGCTTTCCGTTTATCATTTTAATCATCGTGCTCTTTCCAGTTACAAAAATGATCGTAGGCACAAGTATCGGTACTACGGCTGCGATCGTTCCGCTAACTATTGGAGCGGCTCCGTTTGTAGCAAGGCTCATTGAAAATGCGCTAAAAGAGGTTGATAAAGGTATAATTGAAGCCGCTCAAAGTTTTGGTAGTTCGAAATTTCAGATCATCTTTAGAGTGATGTTTGTAGAGGCGCTTCCTGGCATCATCTCGGCATTTACACTAACGCTTATCGTAAATATCGGCTTTTCAGCAATGGCTGGTGCAGTTGGTGGTGGCGGGCTTGGCTCAGTCGCTATAAACTACGGCTATCAAAGATTTCGCCCAGATATCATGCTCTACACGGTGGTTATTCTTATCATTATGGTTCAAATTTTCCAAGTTTTAGGCAACTATCTCTATAAAATTTCCAAAAAATAAGACCACGTTTTTATCTGATTTTAAGCTTTTTTTCTTAAAATTGCCAAATTAATTTTTAGCTGAAAGGACAAAAGATGAAATCAGATATGTGCCAGATGTGCCGCCTACTAAAAAACGCGTCGTCGAAAGACTAACCTCTAAGCACAAAATTTCTTTTTAAGTGCTTAGAAATAGCTTAAGTACTTAAAAAGAAATTTAACCTTTTAACTTAAATTTATCCTTTTTTGGTGCTTGGCAAATTTTAAAAAAGGATAATAAATGAAAAAACTACTTCTTACCTCTTTAGTTGCCCTAGGCCTTAGCGTTAGCGCAAATGCTGCTGATAAATCAAAAACAATAATTGTTGGTGCTACACCTATCCCGCATGCTGAAATTTTAGAGGTTGTAAAGCCTATTTTAGCAAAAGATGGCTACACACTTGAGATCAAAGAATTTAACGACTACACCACGCCAAATCTTGCGACAGAGGACGGCGACCTTGACGCAAACTTCTTTCAACACATCCCATATCTTGAAGAATTTAACAAAAACAAAGGCACTCACCTTGTAAAAACAGTAGGAGTTCATCTTGAGCCAATGGGTGTTTACTCTAAAAAGATCAAAGATATCAAAGATCTAAAAGATGGTTCGACCGTATCTATCCCAAATGATCCGACAAATGAAAGCCGTGCTTTAGATATTCTTGCAAATGCTGGACTTATTAAGCTAAACAACAACCCACTAAAAACTCCGCTTGATATAGTTGATAACCCTAAAAAACTTAAATTTGAAGAGATAGAGACCGCTCAAGTACCAAGAACGCTTGATGACGTTACTATCGCAGTTATCAACACAAACTACGCACTAAATGCAAATCTCAATCCAACAAAAGACGCGCTTGTGATCGAGAGCAAAGATAGCCCATACGTAAACTACGTAGTTGTAAAAGCTGGCAACGAGAACAACCCTAAAACTAAAGCACTTGATAAAGCGATAAACTCACCAGAGGTTAAGAAATTTATCGAGACAAAATATAACGGCGCTATCATCCCAGCGTTTTAGCCAAATTTATAAAAAGCGACGTAAAAGCTTTTACCTTTTTAGCGTCGCTTCAAATCAAATCAAAAAAGGAAAAACAATGAAATTTATCAAACTTTTAACCGCATCTTTAGTTGCTCTAAGCCTTCACGCAGCCGATAAAGACCACACTATCACTGTTGGCGTCTCGCCAGTGCCACACGCTGAAATTTTAGAATTTGTAAAGCCAAAGCTAAAAGATAAAGGCTATGACCTTGTTATCTCTGAAATTTCAGACTACTCCATCCCAAATGTCGCCACAGAAGATGGCAGTTTGGATGCAAATTTCTTTCAACATTTGCCGTATCTTGAGGAGCAAAATAAGGCTAGAGGCCTGCACCTTGTAAGCGTTGCAAACGTCCATGTCGAGCCACTTGGCTTTTACTCTAAAAAGATAAAAGATATCAAAGAGCTAAAAGATGGCGCAAAAGTGGCTATCGCTTATGATCCATCAAATGGCAACAGAGCGCTTAGAATTTTAGAGAAAGCTGGTCTTATCGAGATCGATAAAAACGTAAAAGTTGCAACTATAAATGACATAACTAAAAATTCTAAAAATTTACAATTTGTCGAGCTAGAAGGCGCTCAGATCCCAAGAACGCTTGATGATGTTGATATCGCTGCCATTAGTACAAATTTCGTCCTTGATCTTGGCATGAGCGTGGCAAAAGACGCACTTTTGCTTGAAGACGCCAACAGTCCTTATGCTAACATCATCGTCACAAAGGCTGGCAACGAAAATAACCCTAAGATCAAAGCTTTGATTGATGCGGTGCTTAGCCCCGATACTAAAAATTTCATCCTTACTCGCTATAAAGGCGAGGTTATACCTGCATTTTAAAAACGGGGCGAGCTTTCGCCCTATTTTGCTTCTACTTTCATCTGGTTTTAATAAGCTACAAACTCTCTTTATTTTTGTCAAAAAGCTTAAGCTATGCTTTGCTAAAATGGCTCACTTTAAAATTTTTCAGGAATTTAAATGCTGCATGATGTTATTGATTTTATAGTTGCGAGCGTGAGTAGCTGGGGTTATGCTGGCATATTTATCATGATGTTTTTAGAAAGCTCATTTTTTCCATTTCCAAGCGAGGTCGCAATGATACCTGCTGGCTATTTGGCACATAAAGGTGAAATGAGTTTAATTTTGGCCTTTCTTGCAGGTACGCTTGGAAGCCTGCTTGGAGCTATTTTTAACTATTATCTTTGCTATTTTTTTGGGCGTGAGATCGTTTTAAAATACGGCAAATTTGTGGGAATCACTCACGAAAAAATGGATAAATTTGAAGCATTTTTCAATAAACACGGCGAAATTTCTACATTTAACTCACGTCTGATTCCTGGCATTCGCCAATACATCAGCCTACCAGCTGGGCTTGCTAAGATGAATATATTTAGATTTTGCCTATTTACCACGCTAGGAGCTGGGATTTGGTGTGCTGTTTTGCTTGGAGTTGGCTATTTTCTAGGTTCAAATCCTAGCAAACAGACACTTTTAATAATCACGATCGCTCTTTTAGCGGTGGTTGTAGTAATAAGTGTAGTCTATATAATAAAGCAAAGAAAAGCCTAAATACATATAAAAGTATGTAAAATTTAGTGTATTTTATAAAATTTTTATTTGTGGTATTTAGTTAGATTTAACCTAGCAGATCGCCCTCATCTTATCTAATCTAGCTAAATTTCTTGAAATTTTATCTAGCTCAAATTTACTGAATACTTCATTGCCAGAATAAAAAAATCTAACTTTTGGAGCTTTATTTAAAGTAGAAATTTTTAGTCCAAGCTCACTTATAAGGCGATTTATTGTCCCTTCGTTGCCATCAATTATGCTTATATTTGACGGCAAAATTTCTCTTAGGCTATCTTTAAAATAGTTAAAGTGCGTGCAGCCAAGCACCAAAAAGCCAAATTTGCTTAGATCAAATTTAGCTAACTCTTCTTTTAGATATGATTTCACATTCTCGGTGTCAAATTCTCCATTTTCAGCAAAATTTACAAGGCGAGGTAGAGCGAGCAGCTCAGTCTTATCTTTTGCGTGTAAATTTGCGATCAGCTCTTTTAGTTTTGCACCATTTACGGTGACTGGAGTGGCTATGACAAGCGTTTTTAAGGCATCATTATGGCTTAAGTCATGAGCCTTTTTTACGGCTGGCTCCATGCCGATTATGGGTACATTTAAATTTGCTCTAAGCTCTTTTATTGCCACGCTTGTTGCCGTGTTGCAAGCCACTACAACGGCGTTTGCGCCATTTTCTATGAGAAATTTCACCGCATCAAAGCTAAATTTTAAGATCTCATCCCTGCTCTTTTGTCCGTATGGAACATTTTTAACGTCTGCGTAATATAAAAATTCATGCTCGCTAAGCTTGCTTAAAGCTTCATTTAAGACGCTCAGCCCGCCAAGTCCTGAGTCAAATATACCTATCTTCATACTCTTCCTTAAAGCCTGCAATTATAGCAAATAATATCTTTGTAAGCCGTTTTTTATTATACTTTGGCACTTTTTAAACTTGGAGTTAAATTTTGGCAGTTGATAAGATCATTTTCTATCTTTGTTCGACTTTGATCGCTATAAGCATTATTTTTTCACTATCTTTGCCAGTTTTTACGGTTTTATTTTTTAATTATGACGAGTTTCACTTTTTTATACGCCAATTTATCGTCGGCTGCATAGGAATTTTTCTCATGTGGTGGCTCTCCAGGCTCAATCCCGAAAAAACGCTTGTTTGGATAGGGTTTGGGCTCCTCATATCTTGTGGTATCGCTATGGGGTTAATGCATGCCTTACCAGCTTCTATGGTAACTGACGCTGGTGGTGCTAGGCGTTGGATCAGGCTACCTGGCTTTTCGCTAGCTCCAGTCGAGTTTTTTAAAATCGGTTTTGTCTACTTCTTGGCTTGGAGTTTTACTAGAAAATTTAGTGAAGGCAAAAGGACCTTGCTAGATGAGGTTAAGATACTTATGCCTTATATTATTCTTTTTGGTGTTGCTATCTTTCTTATCGCTGTTATGCAAAATGACCTTGGTCAAGTGGTCGTACTGGCGCTTACATTTGTGACGATGGCACTTTTTGCAGGAGCAAGTGCGAGACTTTTTAGCATCGGTATCTTAGGAGCTGCTTTTGTTATGACAGTAGCGATAATCAGCTCTGAGCATAGAATTTTACGTATAAAGTCATGGTGGGGCACGATACAAAACATGGTGCTTTCTTTCTTGCCTGATAGCGTTGCAGATGTATTAAGAGTGGCTGATGCGCCAGAGCCATATCAAATTTCTCACTCGTTAAACGCTATAAAGCATGGCGAATTTTTCGGCGAAGGGCTTGGCGCTGGTATCTTTAAACTTGGCTTTTTAAGTGAGGTTCATACTGACTTTGTACTAGCTGGTATCGCTGAAGAGGTTGGTGTATTTGGTATTTTGTGTATTGTAGCTATATTTATAACGCTACTTTATAGAATTTTTAGAATTTCAGCTAGAAGCGAAAATAAGGTCTATCATCTATTTACGCTTGGTGTCGGGCTTATCTTATCGTTTTCGTTTTTAATGAATAGCTATGGTATCACGTCGATCACGCCTATCAAGGGTATTGCTGTGCCATTTCTTAGTTACGGCGGTAGCTCCGTGCTTGCGATTTGTATCGGTATCGGCATGGTTTTGATGGTTAGTAAAAGGGCAAAATTATGATTATTATTTGCGGTGGAGGCACTGGTGGACATTTAGCTATCGCAAGAAGCTTTTGCGAGGAGCTAAATAGACGAGATATCAAGCCCATTTTTATTGGTTCAACTAGTGGGCAAGATAAATTTTGGTTTGAAAATGACGAGAATTTTTTACAAAAATTTTTCTTACCAAGTAGTGGCGTAGTAAATAAGAAAGGCTTTGCTAAGCTAAAATCACTAACAAATATCGTAAATCTTGCCTTAAAATGTAGAAAAATTTTTAAGCAAAATGACGTTAAGGCAGTCATTAGCGTTGGTGGCTATTCAGCAGCTCCAGCGGCTATTGCAGCCATTATCTCAAAAGTGCCGCTTTTTATCCACGAACAAAATGCTGTAATGGGCAAATTAAATAAGATTTTAAGGCCTTATGCGAAAGGCTTTTTTAGCTCTTATGATGAAGCTTCGCCCTACCCTTACCCTGTGGCAAAGAAATTTTTTGATAGTGCAAGAGTGAGAGAGGAGCTAAAGACTATTTTGTTTTTAGGAGGCTCGCAAGGTGCAAAAGCGATAAATGAACTAGCTATAAATTTAGCTCCATATCTTAAAGAAAAAGGCATAAATATAATTCATCAATGTGGCAAAAATGGCTTTGATGAACTTAAAAAAAGATATGATGAACTTGGCTTTAATGAAACGAATTTAGAAATTTTTGAATTTAGTAAAGAGATAGAAAATAAGATGAGCAAGGCCGACCTTGCCATATCAAGAGCAGGAGCTAGCTCTCTTTGGGAGCTTTGCGCAAATGCTTTGCCATCTATCTTTGTGCCATTTCCTTATGCTGCTGGTAATCATCAGTTTCATAACGCTAAATTTTTAAAAGATAAAGGCATTGCTGAAATTTGCTTGCAAAATGGAGAAATTTTAGACAAAGACGAAGTTATAAGAATGATAGAAAATTTTGATCTAAACAAAAGCAGTAAAGCTCTAAAAGAGATCCTTTTGCCAAATGGAGCAAAAGAGATAATTGATAAAATTTTAAACTAGCTCCTCGCCTATTGCACAAGCTTTTAGTTCTTTTAGCTCAAAGATTAAGTAGTGATAAATAAGCTCATTTGTATTTAAAATTTTTGCACTAAAGACCGGTTTTATCATAGTTATTATCTTGTCAGTTATACCCGCGATCTCCACTAGCAAAAGCTCATCTTTGCGTTGTTTTGCTGCCTTAATACAATTATAAAAGAACGTATAAATTATCTTAAAATTTTGCAAAATAACATTTGAAACTATCCTAGAATGAATATGCAAAACATTATGTATGCGCTCTTGTAGAGTATTTAGCTCCGCAAGTATTGATTTTATTTGAGTAGTATCTGTTGTCCTAGAAAAGAGATTTTTCGCTTTATTTTTGTTTTGTATTTGATACTCTGCTACCAAAATTTCTATTATATTTAAAATGGCAACATAGCTTTCTTGTAAATTTTCATTTGCCTTAAAGCTCACACCGTTTTTCTCAATTTTATAATTTAAGCTTCTCTTTATCTGCTCCAAATAAGTACTAATGTTTTCATAATAGTCCTCTGTATTGAAGACACTTTTAAAGAAATCGCTTTCACCTTTTAAATTTGTAAGCTTTTTTTTAAGTTCATCAGCATTTTTATTAAACTCAACAACTCCAACCGCCAAGCCGATCTCGTGCTCGCTATTTTGTTCCAATGCCGTCAAACTTTCTTTTAGTACCGAAATTTGTTTTTGAATATTTTGAAAATCCATTTTTTCTCTTTTAATTTTTTTGCTTATTTTACTATAAAAATTATGAAGTTTGTCATTAAGAATTAAAAAGATGGTGCGCCCGAGAGAATTCGAATCTCTGACCTTTTGAACCGCAATCAAATGCTCTATCCAGCTGAGCTACGAGCGCACAATAAAGTTAAGTCGAGATATTAGCCAAACTTTCCTTAAAGAAAAATTGTATTCATTTTAATTTTATAACTGTTTTAGTAAAATCCGATAAAAACAAAAGGAGCAAAGATGAATGATTTTTTCGATAGTTTAAAAGAGATAAAAAAAGAACTTACTAAAGAGCAAGGTGAGATCAAAAAAACTCAAAAAGAAGCCGTTTCTCATACAAAAGAAGAGGCGATCTCATATAAAGAAAATAAGCTAAAAAACGAATTTGCAGAGTACATTAAAGGCCAAGATATAAGAAAAATATAAATTTGGAATGCTTATTGCTAAAACATGTAATATTTTATGTGGAGTAGGCAATGAAAGTTACGCAAACATTAGAATCTCTAAGCATTTTAACTGATAATGACACTTTGTTTCGTGAGCTTAGAGATATGATAAGCAGAAATTTTACAAAAATTTTATCTAATAAAAATAAGGTTATTTCGTTTTACGAAGAGAGCGAGATCCCGCAACGCAAGTGCTTTTTAAAATTTATAAAAAAACTTTATGAAAAGCAAAGTGATGATAAGCTCGATATTCGTTTTGCAAACTATAAAACCATAAAGCTTGGCTTTGTTCAAAAAAATACCCTAACTCCAGTCATTAGCCTAAACATAAATTTTGTAAAAAATGAAGTTAAATTTGAACTAAAAGATACACTTTGCAGAGATTTTGCTAGCTACATCAGTGAGAGTCTAGTAAAAAGCAATGTTGCTTTTAGCAAAAATGATGATTTTTTAAACATCACTATCTCAAACGACAACGACATAAACACATTAAACAAACTGCTCTACAAAAGAAGCTATCCAAAATTTAGCGTAAATTTTATTTATGATGAAAAAGACTACAAAGCCTTTAAACAAGGCATAAAAATAAAAAGCTCATCTAAATTTGTAAGCAGATTTTCTGTGCTTGCAAATTTACTTGAGGAAAATTTTGGGATTTTGGGTTGCAAAAAAGATGATGACTTTGAAACTATCAGACAGAGCTATCTTTCACTCGTAAATATCTATCACCCAGACAGGCACGCCAACAAAAATCCTCTCATACAAGAAGAATACGCAAAGAAATTTAAAAATATTCAATCTGCTTATGAGAGCCTAAAACCATACTTTAAAAATCAAGAAAATTTTGTGATGGTTGGCTAGAGCACGGCTTACCATAGAGCTCAAAAATGAATGGTGAAATGTTTAATATATGCGCCATTATTGTTGCCGCAAAGCAGGCCATAAAGTCAAATTCTCCTATCCTATATAATGGCACTAGTTACGAAAATAGTATAAATTTTCACTTTCTCTCAGGCTATAGGGCAAATAGCGTAAATGAGTGGTTTGAGCACGCATTAAAACTCGGATTAAGCGATGTAAGACTTACTGCAAATTTAACTGGCTCATCAGATGAACGTTTATTGCTTAGCTTTTCAAACTCTACCGCAAAATCGATCATCTGCATTTTTAAAGAGCACATAAGCCGCTTCGCACCCTACTGGAAATACAACAAAGACCAAAGAGACTGGGACATAATATATAAAGAATTTGGTCTTGAAAAAGATGTAAATTTAGAAAATTTCAGTGACAACACAGAGGCTTTTGTGGACACACTTACCAAGATAGCGGCCTTTGCAGATGAGATAGAGTGTGAGAATTTTGGTGAGTGTTTTCGCAGGGCATTAAAATCACTTATATCTTCAAGTAATGATGATCAAAAGATATTTAATGCACCGCCTATGCCAAAGAAAAATTTAGCTCTTTTTGCTACGGCAAGCTCAGCTGATGTTTTTGGTGGTATGGGCTCTTGGAACGACGATGCAGCAGGTATGGCACAATATAAAAAACGTGGTAAAGAGTACGAAGAGCTTAGCAACGAGCTTTTTACGCAGATACGCAAGGCCATACTTTTTGCTGTAAATGAGTGGTAGTTAGCCGTTTATCTGATAGACTCTTTTTCGCTGGCTTGAGCTGCCGATGTTTAGAATTTTGCGGTATTTTGTGATAGTGCGGCGAACTATTTGGATGTTAAATTTAGCTTGGATCAGCTCTTGGATTTTTAGATCAGAAAGTGGCTTTTTGTGGTCTTCGCCTTTAATGAGCTCTAGTAAAAATTCCTTTATTGCAGCATTTGAAGTCTCCTCGTCAAAGCCAGTTGAAAAGAAATTTTTAAGCGCAATAGTGCCCCTTGCACAGCTTAGATATTTATTTGAAATAGCTCTTGAGATGGTTGACGGATTGCGTCCAAGCTCGTCTGCTAGATCTTTTAGCTTCATAGGTTTTATGTCGCCGCCCAAGAAGTAGTCGTACTGATACTCAACTATCATAAGCCCTATTTTATAAAGCGTTGATTTTCTCATTTCAAGGGCATCTATGAGCTCGCTTGCCTCTTTTATACGTGAGCTTACAAAGGCCTCTTTCTCATCTAATCCTTCGGTGTCAATCGAAATTTCGGGATAGTACTCGTCATTTATCTGCACGCTTATGCCACTACTTGTGCTTAGCACGAAGATATCAGGCACTTTTTGACTAGCCTCTTCTAGATATTCAATAGCTGGTGGATTTTTAAATTTTTTTATGATCTTTAGTGCATCGTCGTAAAATTTAAGCTTTCTAAGCTTTTCTATATTTTCAAAATTTAAGATAATCTTTTTCGCGCACTCTATGATCTCATCACTTGCCTCTGCCTCGCTTAGCTGAAACAAAAAGCTCTCTTTCACATCCTTTGCGCCCACGCCACATGGCTCAAGGTAGGCAAATCTAGCCCTCACTCGCTCAATTTCGCTCTCGTCAAAGCCCACAAAAATTTCATCATCATATGAAAAATAACCCTCGTCATCTAAACACTCAATGATCTTATATGCGATATCTTGTGACTTTTGCGTGGGGAAAAGTGGTGGATTGATCTGACTAATTAGCTTTTCATAAAGGCTTTCTTTATAAATGCTTAAAGCCTCGATGCTCTCACTTACCGAATTTTTACTGGCTTGCTCGAAAAAATTTCGCTTTTTTTCGCTTTTTTCTAAATTTTTATGTTCGATCGTGGCGAAGGGATTATCTTTTATAAAAGGCTCAAGCGTCTCTTTTAGCTCATCAAGCCTACTTTGAAGGATAGGAAGCCAGCTTCGTAGCGTTTGGTTTAGTTTGATCTTTGGCGCTAAAGTTTGCTTTTGCCTTAGCATCATCTACTCAAGTAGCTTAAATTCTTCACCAAGATAGTGCGTTCTAACGAGCTTGTTGTTTGCCACTTCGCTCGCACTACCGCTTGCTAGCAGTGAGCCGTCCTTGATGACGTAGGCTCTGTCGCAAATGGCTAGCGTCTCACGGACGTTGTGGTCAGTTATCAAAACACCGATGCCTAGCTTTTTAAGGTCTCTAACGATACTTTGGATGTCGCTAACTGCGATAGGATCGACGCCTGCAAATGGCTCATCAAGAAGTAAAAATTTTGGCTTTATGATGAGGCTTCTAGCGATCTCACAGCGTCTACGCTCGCCACCACTTAGACTAACGCCCTTTCTTAGGCGGATAGGCTCGATATTTAGCATATTTAGCATCTCATTTACTCTTTTTGCTATCTCTTCTTCGCTTTGATTTAAAATTTCAGCCCCAAGGAGTAAATTTTCTTCTACGCTTAGCTCTTTAAATATACTTGATTCTTGCGGTAAATAGCCGATACCAAGGTGCGCCCTTTTGTGAAGCGGAACGCTTGTAATCTTTTGATCATCCAAAAAGACATCTCCACTAGTTGGTGAGATGAGTCCGCAAATCATATAAAAAGTAGTCGTCTTTCCAGCACCATTTGGCCCAAGAAGCCCCACCACTTCGCCACTATTTACCTCTAAAGATATGCCTTTTATGATCTCAGTTTTTTTGATCGTCTTTTTTAGATCTTTTACTTCTAGTTTATGCACTTATAACCTCGTATTTTCTACCATTTTTGCTAGGAGAAATTTTTACTAATGTATAGCTCTCGCCGTTTTTCTTTAGAGCTTTTTCTAAATTTTCATCGCCCCACTCTACTAGATGAAGCCCCTCTTCAAATAGATTTTCAAAAAGGCCATTTTTAGCCATCCCGTCAAATCCGATCTGATAAATGTCGTAGTGGTAGATATCTTTGCCGTAAATTTGCATCAAAGAAAATGTCGGCGACGTCACGCTCTCATCTATGCCGTGAGCCTTGATGATCGCCTTTACAAGCGTTGTTTTGCCACTTGCTAGATCGCCACTTAGTAGCACCACGCCACTTTTTGGCAGCACCCGCACAAGCTCATCAAGCTCATTTTCTAAAAGCTCAAAAACCATCAAAGCTCTTTCACGTATTCGCTCTGAGCGCTTTTTGGTATGCTTTTTGTAGTTGGGATCGCTAGCACCTCATATCTCGCCTCGCGAGCTAGAAATTTGATGGTGATCACGTCGCCGATCTTTACATCTTTTGCCGCTTTTGCCTGCACGCCGTTAATGCTCACAACGCCACTTTTGCACATATCTTCGCTGACAGCACGCCTTTTGGTGATATTTACTACGTTTAAAAATTTATCTACTCTCATGTGGCGGATTTTAACAAAAATAGCCTTAAATTTTTAATCCTTTAGATATTTTAAAAGCTCTTTTAAATTTAGAGGTATGACGCTGCCATGGGTTTCATTTTTAAAAAGCTCAAAGTGAGAATTTGCCCCACTTTGTTTTAAAATTTGGGCTAAATCACTCGCCTTTAAAATGCCAGGTTTGTCGGTTTTGCCTTTTCTCTTTTCAAGTTCGCCAACGCTGAGAAAGACAAATTTAGCTTTTAGTTTCTCTTTAAATTTACCATCGCTCACGTTTTGTTTTAATATCTCAGACTCGCCCCACCAAAGAGATGGTGAAGCGATAAAGAAATTTGCAAATACGCCCTCATTTTTAAGCAAAGCGTAAAGTGTAAAAAGCCCGCCAAAAGAGTGTCCATAAAGGCTCTTTTGGCTATTTTGCACATTAAATTTCTCATTGATTAGCGGCACTAAATTTTTAGTTAAAAAGTGATAAAACGCATCTGCGCCCCCGCCTTTACTAAACTCCTCGCCATCCGCCTTTGGCGTGAGATCTCTTGTGCGTTTTTCTACTTCGTAGCTTTTATCTGTGTCATATCCTATGCCTACTATTAGCGGAGCAGCCTTGCCATCAAATTCATTTAAAAGCATATTAAACTGGGCGTTTGCGTCAAGTAAGAAAAGCACGTTTTTAAACTCGTTTTGCCCCTTTAGCTTGGCTGTGAAAATTTTATAAATTTCATCATTTGCACTCATTTTAAAGGTTGAAATTTCAAATTTACTAGCAGCCATCTCGCTTAGCGGTTCTGGCGTTTGTTGTGGGGCTGCGTACAAAATTTGAGTCACACCAAGCGTAAAAAGCAAAAATTTAAACGCTTTTACCATTTTGCAGCAACCTTAAACCAAAATCTCCTGCCCTCTTGCGGATACCAGTAATAGTTGCCGTCATTTGCTAGCGCCTCCTCGTATCTCACATTATCAAAGATATTGTAGGCATTTAGGCTAAGCGTTAGGTGCTTGTTTGCATCCCAGCTGACGCCTGTATCAAAGGTGAGTAGGTCTTTTGTGTTCTCTCTTACTTTATTGCCAGCACCAAAATTTACGCTTGTTAGCTTGCTCTCGTAGTTTGCGCCAAAAAATGTCTTAACGCTTTTTATAGGCTTATATGTAAGCGTGGTGTGAAGTGTGTGCTCTGGCGTTGCTGTTAGGCTTTTGCCGTCAAGTCTGCCAAGATTTGTCTCACTAAATTTCATAGGGCCTCTTGGCGTATTTATCGTTGGGTTGCCAGTTTTTATCTTTGACTTATTGTAGGTGTAGTTTGAGCTTAAATTTAGGTTTGAAAGGATGTCATAGTCGCCACTTAGCTCTACGCCCCAAATGGTCGCACCTTCTATGTTAAAGTAAGTTCCCCAGCCAGGACAACCAACAGTTCGGACTCTAGTGCCTACTGGGCAAGTGCCAAAGGCTGGTATGTTATTGACATTACTGCCGTCTGTGTCTAGGATTTTATCCTTAAATTCGTTTCTAAAAAGCGTCACCGAGCCTCTGAAATCAGCCTGATTGTCATAATATGCCCCAACTTCATAAGTTGTACTCTTTTCTGGTTTTAGATCTTTGTTGCCAAAATCAACTATGCTCCAGCCACCTTGGATAGTGCCTACTTCTGGAGAAATTTGATTAACATTTGGTGTTTTATAGCCAGTCGCTACGCCGCCTTTTAGGCTTAGCGTATCTGTAGCGTTATAGACTAGATAGGCTCTTGGGGAGAGGTGGTTGCCAAAAAATTCGTTGTGTGTAAGCCTTGAGCCAAGCGTTAAAAATAGCTTCTCGTCTAAAATTTGCCACTCATCTTCGATAAATCCTGCATGCTCGCTCATCGAGTAGGTCTTTGGGTCTTTTAAGCCGTTTTTTGAAGCGTTTGAGACGATGAAGGTCGTGCCGACATTTTGCTTGCTAAAGTCATAACCAAAAGTTAGAGTGTGTGCGCCAAAAAACGTTGTAAATTTAGAGTTGAAGTTGTGATTTTTAGCTTTTGCAGGTATAAATTTGTCAAAAAGACTACTTCTTTGCGTTTCATCATAAATATAGCTAAGATCGGCATTTAGGCTATCAAATTCGCCAAGATAGCCCACACCATAGCTCTTTTTCTCATAATCATAAGCGTTTAAGACGTCCTTTCTTGGATTTGGATCGGCTGTTTTGCCATGTGTGCGCGAGTAGTCGTGTTTTTCATCTGAGCCAAGGATGAAGAATTTATTATGTTCATCTGGCGTTATCCAAAGCTTTGCACTTAAATTTCTCTTATCGCTTTTTTGGTAGCCACCAACGTAGCTATCCTCATCTCTTAGCTTTTTGTATCCCCAAAGCTGAAGCGCTAAAAACTCTTTGTAAAGTGGCAAATTTAGATAAAAGTCCCCCTGTCTACCATCGCCTATACCTTTATGCGTGTTTATCGTGGTTGAGATGCCGACATTGCCGCTAAATTTTGAAAAATCCTTTTTGGTGATGATATTTATCACGCCACCAACTGCGTCGCTACCATAAAGCGAGCTCATAGGACCACGGATGACCTCTATACGCTCGATCGCTTCAGCTGGCGGAATGAAATTTGAGTTCATATCCCCTGCTCCGCCCTTTGGATTTGCGCTGCTTGAATTTACTCTTTTACCATCAATTAAAACTAGCGTTTGAGACTTCTCCATGCCACGTATCGAGATACCGCTAGCTGCCCCGTCTTCGCCGCCAACGACATTTACACCTGGTACTTTTTGGGCGATAGAGTGAAGTGAGGTAAAGCTATCTTTTGTAAGCTCATCGCCACTTATCACGCTTATGCTCGCGGGTGCTTCTTTGATCTGCTGCGAAAAGCCACTCGCACTTACTACGACGCCATCAAGCCTTGTTTCGTTATTGTCTTTATGCTCTGCTGCAAAGAGAGAATTTGCCACACAAACACTAAGGCAGATGGCAATAAATTTTATTTTTCTCATGACTATCCTTTTAAAATTTAATTTGAAAAAGTTTGAAATTTAACAAAGTGTCTTTTAAAACAATATTAATTATCATAATTTTAAACAATAACCTTTTTTGTAAAAATTTCTAGTAAAATCTTAAATTATTCATTAAATTAATTTATTAAAAATTAATCAATTTAGGCTAAAATACGACCATTTCAACAAAAGGACAGCTATGAAAAAAGATGTAAAAAAAGTTGTTTTAGCATACTCAGGCGGACTTGACACAAGCATTATTTTAAAATGGCTTCAAGATGAATACAACTGCGAAGTAGTCACATTTACGGCTGACATCGGACAAGGCGAAGAGCTAGAGCCTGCACGCAAAAAAGCCCTAGCACTTGGTGTGAAGCCTGAAAACATTTTTATTGAAGATTTAAGAGAAGAATTTGTACGTGATTATGTATTTCCAATGTTTAGAGCAAACGCAGTCTACGAGGGCGAGTATCTGCTTGGCACATCGATAGCGCGCCCATTAATAGCAAAACGTCAAAGTGAGATCGCAAGACTTGTTGGCGCTGATGGCGTGAGTCATGGGGCAACAGGCAAAGGCAACGACCAAGTTCGCTTTGAGCTTGGATACTACGCACTTGGCGATAATCTAACTATCATCGCTCCATGGCGTGAATGGGATCTAAATAGCCGTGAAAAACTTTTGGCATACGCTGAGAAAAACGGCATAGATATCACTAAAAAACCAGGCAAGAGCCCATACTCAATGGACGCAAATTTACTTCACATCAGCTACGAAGGTCTAGTGCTTGAAGATCCGAGCCACGCACCAGAAGATGATATGTGGAGATGGAGTGTTGACCCTAAAAATGCTCTAGATAAGAGCGAGATCATAGAGATTGGCTATGAAAAAGGCGATCCAATGAGCATAAACGGCAAAAAAATGAGCCCAGCTGAAATTTTAACCGAGCTAAACCGCCTTGGCGCAAAACACGGCATCGGCAGACTTGACATCGTAGAAAACCGCTCAGTTGGCATGAAGAGCCGCGGCTGCTACGAAACACCAGGCGGCACGATAATGCTAAAAGCTCACCGCGCGATAGAGAGTATCACGCTAGATCGCGGTGCTGCTCATTTAAAAGATGAGATCATGCCAAAATACGCCGAGCTAGTTTACAACGGCTACTGGTGGTCACCTGAGCGAAATATGCTCCAAGCACTCATCGACAAGAGCCAAGAGCACGTAAATGGCTCAGTTAAAGTTGAGCTTTATAAAGGCAATGTGATCATCCTTGGTAGAAACAGCAAAGATGATAATCTATTTAGCGAGGCGTACTGCACGTTTGAAGAGGATAGCGTTTATGACCAAAAAGATGCAGAGGGATTTATCAAGCTAAATGCACTTCGCTTTATAATCGCACGCAAAAATGGGCGAAAATTTGACTAATAATAAAATTTAAAAAGGACAAAAATGAAAGTATTATTAATAAAAGATGTAAAAGGACTTGGAAAAGCTGGCGAGATAAAAGAGGTAAAAGACGGCTACGGCAACAACTTCTTAATCGGCAAAGGCTTTGCAAAAGCAGCCACTCCAGATGTGCTTCGCCAATACGAAGCGGCTCAAAAAAGAAAGGCTGAAGAGCTAAAATATGAGATCGCAAATTTAGAAAAACTAAAAGAAGAGCTTGCAAAAGTGACAGTCGTCATCAAAAAAACTCTTGGCGCAAATGGCTCACTTTTTGGTTCGGTTTCAAAAGAGGAGATCGTAGCAGAGCTTGAAAAAACTCACCATTTAGTCGTAGAAAAAAGAGCGATCGACATGGACACTCACTTAAAAGCAGTCGGCCTTTATGACGTTCATGTAAAGCTTGGACACTCGATAAATGCGAGCTTAAAGGTTGATGTGCAAGGAGAATAGATGTTTCATGCGACAACCATCTTAGCCTACAAAGGCAAAAACAAATCAGTCATCGGCGGCGACGGCCAGGTAAGCTTTGGCAACACCGTCTTAAAAGGCAATGCCGTAAAAATTCGCAAAATTCATAACGGCAAAGTCCTAGCTGGCTTTGCTGGCAGCACTGCTGACGCGTTTAACCTCTTTGATATGTTTGAGAAAAATTTGGAACATACAAAGGGCGACTTGCTAAAGGCGGTGATAGAATTTAGCAAAGAATGGCGCAAAGACAAGTATCTAAGAAAGCTTGAAGCGATGATGCTTGTGCTTGATAGGGATAAAATTTTCTTACTTAGTGGCACTGGAGATGTAGTAGAACCTGAAGATGGTAAGATAGCAGCTATCGGAAGCGGTGGCAACTATGCCCTTTCAGCAGCCCGTGCCTTAGATAAATTTGCCGATATAGACGAAGAAGAGCTAGTCAAAGAGAGTCTCAAGATCGCCGGCGAAATTTGCATCTATACAAATACAAACATCAAAACTTATGTTTTAGAATAAGAGAGAAAATGAACTTAACACCAAGAGAAATTGTTAAATTTTTAGATGACTATGTGATCGGTCAAAAGGACGCCAAAAAGATCATAGCGATCGCACTTCGCAACAGATATCGCCGCATGAAGCTTGAAAAAAGCCTGCAAGATGACATCATGCCAAAAAATATCTTGATGATCGGCTCAACTGGCGTTGGTAAAACTGAGATCGCAAGGCGACTTTCAAAGATGATGGGACTGCCATTTATCAAGGTTGAGGCTAGTAAATATACTGAGGTTGGCTTTGTTGGCCGTGACGTTGAGAGCATGGTAAGAGACCTTGCAATGGCCTCATATAATCTCGTAAAAAACGAGCAAAGCGAAAAAAACCAAGATAAAATCAACGCCTACATCGAAGAAAAGATCGTCTCAAAGTTACTTCCGCCACTTCCAAAAGGTGCAAGTGAAGATAAACAAGCAGAGTACTCTAAGAGCTATGAAAAAATGCTAAATAGGCTAAGAAACGGCGAGCTTGACGAGCTAAGTATAGAGATAGAGGTACAGCAAAACCCGCTTGAAGCTGGCTCAAATGTGCCACCTGATATGGCGCAGATGCAAGAGAGCTTTATAAAGATAATTGGCATTGGCGGTAAAAATATCAAAAAAGAGATGAAGGTAAAAGACGCCAAAAAAGCTCTTCAAAGCGAGGCAAATGATAAAATTTTAGACCTTGAGAGCGTAAAAACAGAGGCTTTAAGAAGAGCTGAAAACGAGGGCATCATCTTTATAGACGAGATCGATAAGGTGGCCGTTGGCTCAGGTAGCTCAAATAGACAAGATCCTAGCAAAGAAGGCGTGCAAAGAGACTTGCTACCGATCGTTGAGGGCTCAAATGTAAATACAAAATTTGGAAATTTAAAGACAGATCATATTTTATTTATCGCTGCTGGTGCCTTTCATATAAGCAAGCCAAGCGATCTCATCCCAGAGCTTCAAGGCCGTTTTCCACTAAGAGTCGAGCTTGATAGCCTTGATGAGGACGCGCTTTATCAAATTTTAACTCAGCCAAAAAATTCGCTTTTAAAACAATACATCGCCCTACTCTCAACCGAAAATGTTGAGCTAGAATTTGACGATGAAGCGATAAAAGAGATAGCCAGGATCGCTCACGCAGCAAATGAAAAGATGGAAGACATCGGCGCTAGACGCCTTCATACGGTGATCGAGCGCGTGATAGAAGATATCAGCTTTGAGGCTAGCGAAAAAAGCGGCGAGAAGATAAATGTGACAAAAGAGCTTGTAAAAGAGCGCCTAAAAGACGTGGTTGAGGATCAAGATCTAGCGAGGTACATACTTTGAAATCAGGCTTTGTTAGCATCATAGGACGCACAAATGCTGGCAAAAGCTCGTTTTTAAATGCCTTATTGAACGAAAAGATCACCATTGTCTCGCACAAGCAAAACGCAACTCGCAGAAAGATAAATGGCATCGTGATGAACGGTGAAGATCAGATCATCTTCACCGACACGCCAGGACTTCACGAGAGCAACAAGGCGATAAATCAACTACTAATTAGCCAAGCTATAAAATCGATGGGAGATTGCGATCTCATCGTATTTTTAGCACCTATTCATGATGGCACAAGCGACTATGAGAAATTCCTAGCTCTAAATCCTGAAAAACCGCACATCTTAGTGCTAACAAAAGTCGATGAGAGCTCAAACGCTAAAGTCTTAGAAAAGATCACTCAGTACCAGAAATTTCAAGATAAATTTGCAGCTTTGCTTACTTTTAGCACCAAGCAACCTACTTATAAAAAGCCGCTTCTTGATGAAATTTGCAAGCTTTTGCCAGAGCATGAATATTTTTACGATCCAGAATTTCTTACTTCAACAAATGAAAAAGAAATTTTTAGAGAATTTATATTAGAAGCGATATATGAAAATTTAAGCGATGAGATTCCATATCTTAGCGATACGATCATAAAAAGTGTAAAAGAAAAAATAGGTATAACTGAAATTTTTGCAAGTATCATCACTGAGCGTGAAATCCATAAAAGTATGATCATCGGTAAGAATGGTGAAACGATAAAACGAATAGGAATTTTTGCAAGAAAGTTAATACAAAATTTAACCGGATCAAAGGTCTTTTTAAAGCTTGATGTAGTCGTTAAAAAAGGTTGGAGCAAAGAAGAAAAGAGCCTTAATAAAATAATTGGTTATTGATTTTTTATTGTAAAAATATTAAAATACAGCCCAATTAGAGCATTATGAGGTAAATTTTTATGTTAAAGCTTAGAAAAATTAACGATAATCCAATCGTTACACTAGATCCTTATGAATATGAAGGTTTTAGATTTTCTAATAGCAATGTCGATACGCTAAGTCTTTCAAAGAATATTCTAAAGCGAGACTTTTTTATATCTTATATCGAGTACAAAGATATAATAACAGCTACCATAAACATCTCAAGAACAATAGATGATGAGGATATTGAAAACAATATCTCTATCAAAATTTACGAAGAGCTCTCTCTTGATCCTGCGATTGACTATAAAATAGTTTATTTTGAAAGCAATGTTGAAAAAGAAGATAGGATTTTTAATGTTTTTATTGCTACAAATGAAACGATAAATAAAATTTTTAAAAATATTTCTAAAAGAGTACCTTTTATAGATTATGTCGTTGTAGAGCCACTTTTATATAGTGCTATATATAAAAAAGGCTTGCTTCCTAGCACTCAGAGTGATTGTTTTTTGACATTTAGGGCCGATGAAGCATTTATAAGCATTTATGTAAATGGAGAATACCTTACATCAAGAGGTTTAAGATACACACTAAATTATCTAAAAGATAAATTTATAGAGCAAAGCGGCGAAAGAGTAAGCCTAGAAAGTTTTTTAGATATCCTAAAGACAAGAGGACTTTTAGATAGCAATGAAGAAGGCTTTAGCTACGATCTAAATACTGTTTTTGAGGACTATATATTTTACGTAAATGACACGATAAATGTTGTCAATAGAATCTATAGCATAAATATAAAAAATATCTATATTGACTGTGACTATAAAATAGAGCGTTTTGAAAAATTTATCAATACAAAGCTTGGCACAAATGCTACGAAATTAAATACAAGCACTGTAATAAATTCTAAAAATTTAGCCATTAGTGAACGATATAACATGATGGCTTTGTATGCAAATTTTTATAAAAAAGAGGCCTTTAATGCTGATTTTAACTTCTCAAATTTGCTCAGGCCTGATCCGTTCACAAAAAGAAAAAGTGGTAAATTTATACTGACATGTGCTGCTGCTTTTTGCCTAAGCATGTCCTATCCTCTTTATAATTATATAGCTGGCAGTATTTTAGAGGCAGATTCGCAAAGACTAAGCGATGAGCTTGATGTACTTAATACACAAGCAGCACAAATAAGAAGTACTCTTGAAAGACTAAAAAAAGATCAAAATGATATAAAGGGATTAACTGATAAAGAGGAAGAGAAGTTAAATTTTAGAAAAGGATTACTTCAAGAAATTGAAAACAAAAAAGATCACTACGTAATGAAAGGTTTAAATCTTTTTGAAATTACAGATATGATAAACAATAATAGCGTTTTTATAACAAATATTAAAAATAACGATAAAAATTTAACTGTAACGGTTGTTAGCGATAATGAAAAAAGGATTACGCAGCTGATAAAAGATATTAGCAAGATGCCTAAATATTCAGTAAATACAAAAAAAATTAAAGAAGATAAGCAAAACAACGAGTATGAAAGTAATATAAGTATAGAGATTAGGCAATGAGACAAGACGTTTTAAGTAAAATAGATAAGTATTTTGACGCAAAAAAACAAAGCGAAACAAATATAATTTTTTTGGGTTCAGCCTTAATTATTATTTATATTGTTTATATGCTTTGCTTTGATCCGTCGCAAGATTTTTATGATGAAAGATTTAATTCGCATACTAAAATTAGCAATGATCTTTCAAGAACAAGAGATTATTTAAGATCAACTAGCTCACCTAGTGGGGATAAAAATTTTAAAATAAATGAAGAGTCCAAAATACTTGAAGCGCTAAAAAGCAAATATTCTAGCGTTTTAAAATTTAATGCCCATTTTGATTCAAAGCTAAAAGAACTATCATTTTTATTATTTAACGATCAAAATTGGGCAAATTTTTTAGACAACATCGTATCTTTAGCAAAGCAAAATAATATAAAAATTTTAGAATTAAAAAGCGATATAAAAGAGCCAAATTTCCAAAAGATTGAGCAAATTTTAAATATTGACTTGACATTTTTGGGAGGTTTTAAAGATATGCTTTCATATATAAATGGTCTTGAAGAATCAAAGCTAGTAGTTGATCTTCATAAAATGGATGTAAATT
Organism: Campylobacter concisus; assembly: GCF_003048405.1. Classification (NCBI taxonomy): domain Bacteria; kingdom Pseudomonadati; phylum Campylobacterota; class Epsilonproteobacteria; order Campylobacterales; family Campylobacteraceae; genus Campylobacter; species Campylobacter concisus. The sequence continues at coordinate 58,793 of NZ_PIQS01000002.1, forward strand.
CTACCCAAAAAGAGCTTGGCGCTAAGATCTCAATATCTGTTTGGGGGATGAAATACTAATGAAAATAAAAATTTTATTGGCTTTTTTATTTTTAAATATTGCTTTTGCTAATCAGCTTCAAGAAGAAATGGACTCTTATGATAAAATTTTTGAAAAAATAAAGGAAAAAAGGAGCGGTCTTAGTGATATTGAGCTTTCGAGCATAAAAAATCCTTTTAAGCAAGAACCTATCAAGACGATAACAGATCAAAATTTATCAATTATTACTCAAGCTTCAAAAGGGCTTAGTTTAAAAGCAATTTTATTAAACAAAGCAAATATTGATTCCAAATGGTATGCTGTCGGTGATATTGTTGATGGTTACAAAATAGCCAATATTACTAGAAATAGTGTTTTTTTAGTAAAAGGCGATGAAAAACAAGAGCTAATTTTAAAAAATGGAAGTAAAAATGTTGAGATTAAGATTAAATAAAATATTAATAATAGGTGCACTAATTTGTTTAAATATGAATTATGCTAGTGCCAACGAAAGTAGTTGTTTAAGCAAGAATTTTAATATGAAAATTTCAGATGATGTTGCGCTAGTAGATGTGTTAAATCAGCTTTCAGAGATGTGTAACTTTAGTATTGTTGCAAAGGATACTTATAGTAAAACGGAGCTAAAAGATAAAGTTTTTGGCGTTAATATCAGAAATATGAGTCTTAGCGAAGTTTTTGACCTGCTTTTAAGTGAGAAAAATTTAAGCTACGAGTTTTCAAATAATGTATTAAAAATTTCATCTTTAAAAACTCAAATTTTTAAACTAGATTATATAACTTCTATTAGAGAAGGAACTGCTGTCACCCAAGCTTCAGTGGATGCTACTCCATCTGAAATTTCTAGTGGTTCAAGTAGCAGTGATAATTCCCAAGATGATAGCTCTCAAGGCTCAAGCAACCTTATAAAAACTACCGAAAGGTTTGACTTTTGGGAAAAACTAGATGCTGAGCTCAAAGCTATTTTAAATAATAGTAGCGAACATATCACAGCACCTGATCCTATCATAAATCAAAACGCAGGCCTTATCACTGTTACGGCCACTCCTTCTCAACTTAAGCGAGTCGAAAAATATATAGATGAAATGCAAAAAAGACTAAAAAAACAAGTAATTATTGATGTTTCTATTATTTCAGTTGAGTTAAATAATGAATACAAGCAAGGCGTTGATTGGAGTAAATTTGAACTTGGGTTTAATACATACATTGGTAATTCAAGAAACAATCCTAGCTCAAGTGCTACTTGGACAAATAAAGGAAATAGCCTAAGTGATGGATTTGGACGTACATTAAATATTGCAGCTAATTTAAATTTCAGCCTTGATGGAATGATAAATTTTCTTGAAACAAATGGAAAGACAAAGGTTATATCAAGCCCAAAAGTGACAACACTTAATAATCAACAAGCACTAATCTCAGTTGGTGATAATATAAACTACCGTGTTCAACAAAAAACTGACAATGGAAACAGCAATAGTGATAGGCTAACAACTACCTACAAGCAATACTCTGTTTTTATTGGCATATTATTAAATTTATTACCAGAAGTTTCTGATAACAACAAAATCATGCTTCGAATCAATCCATCGCTTAGTAACTTTAAATACGCTGAAGACGACACAAGACAAAATGCGTTAAGAGAGATTGCTCCAGATACGGTACAAAAGAAGCTTTCAACTGTTGTTCAAGTTGATAGCGGTGATACTATTATTCTTGGTGGATTAATAGGCCAGACAAAGGGTAAAAATAATACTTCTGTACCTCTTCTTTCCGACATTCCACTTATAGGTGGTGTCTTTAAAAGCACAAGAGACAATATAAAAACAACAGAGCTTATCTTTGTCATCACTCCTCATGTAGTTGATTTTGACAAAAAAAAGCCACTTAATCAATCATTAAAAGACTTAGGTTTTTCTAAAACGATCTATGAATAACAAGAATATTTATACAGATATAAAAGATATCTTTATCAACGAAGACGAAGTAGCTGATTTTGTTAATCTAGATAACTCAATCACTTGTTACAATAAGATCGTCTCAGCTCTAAAAAAGCCACTAAAGCTTATACTTTTTTATGGTAAGCCTGGCAGTGGAAAGACTTTTTTGTTAAACAAAATAGCCTCTGATCTTCAAAAGGATAAAAAATTAATTTTTTTCCCGCATCCTTTTTTTAGCGAGGCTACATTTATAGAAGCTCTTTGTGAAGATATATACGGAAATAAGCTTGATAATATAAATAATTTTGAAAGTTTTGTTGCATACTACTCAAAAGAATTTAAAAATAAAGATGAAATTTTACAAAACCAAATAGTCGTCATTCTGGATGAAGCACAACTTTATCCTACTGAATTGATCGAAAAAATAAGGCTGATGGCCGATACAAGATTATTTAAATTTCTATTTACGATTCATAAAACTGAAAATGAAGATGTGTTAGCAAAGGACTATTTTCAAACTAGAATTTGGGAGAGCATAGAGCTTGGAAGTGCAAACACGAATGAAATCATAGTTTATTTGCAAAGAAAAATAGGACAAAAGGGCTACGATAAATACCTAAATTTTCAGAAAAAAGACTATGACAAGGCCTATGAGCTTTGTTGCGGAAATCTACGCACACTAAATAAAATTATGTATAAATTTTATGAAATTTGTGAATATTATGAACAAAATCAGCCATCAAAATTAAGTAGCGAGGACGCAAATATTAAAATTTTGATAATGTCTGCACTTGATACAGGAATAATTCATGCTTGAATTACAAGAAATTCAAAGGTTAGAAAAGCTTTATGAAGAGTACGAAAAAAAGAATAAAAATAGCCTTTTAAAATTGTTGTCACATAAAAAGCTAGGTCTTTTAATAATTACGATCTTGCTAATTGCTTTTATCTTTGGTGCTTTTTTATTTTTCTCAAATACTAAAAACAAAAAAGAGACAACTAGTACCCCAGCCTTAATTGAGAAAAATTTGACAATACAAACAAATATAAAAGAAAAAAACATAACCTTTGCTGAAACCAATATCAGCAAAAATATTTTAGAAGATGGCAAACAAAAAAGCGAGCAGGCAAAAGAGAGATTTGAATCAGATAAAAAACAAGATGAGCTTGCTGAGAAAATAGCTAAAAAGCTAGAACAATCCATAAAACTAAATGAAGATAATAAAGAGCAGGCACCAGATAAAAAACAAAGAAGTGGTGGCGGTTGGCTAAAGCTAAATTTACCAACTGAAAATGAAAATATACAAAATGAACAGCCTCTACCAAATGAAGAGATAATAGAATTAGAACCAAAGGCAAAGCCAAAAATTGATATTCAAATTTCAAGTGAAAACAATGAAATTTCTATGCTAAAAGAAAATTTTAATAAAAGCAAAAATCCAGAAATCGCCCTTAAAATAGCAAGAAAATGCTATCAAGATAAAAGATATAGCGACACTATAAAATGGGCACTATCGGCAAATAATTTAGATAGTAGCATTGAGGAGTCTTGGGTCATGTTTGCTAAGGCAAAATATATGCTAAAACAAAAAGATGACGCATTGCGTGCATTAGAAGAATATAATAAAAATAAAAATAAGCCAGAAATAAATGAGCTAATAAATAAGATAAAAAGTGATACCTTGTGAAATTTTTACTTATTATATTTTTATCATTAAATGCCTTTGCTATTGGGACGGCTGACATCAAAAGTTATTTTGAAAAGGCTGAATATCCTAAAATTTGTAATCAAAAAATACAAGATCTTTTAAAAGATTCACAAAATGAAGAATTTCTTAATATCTTTGGTATATCTTGCTTAAAAACAAATGATATAGATAGGCTCGCTCTTCCAGCAAGCAAACTATCAAAAACACAAAGTTCAAGAGAGAATGCAGCATATTTTGCTGATATATTGCTTAAAAAAAAGCTATTGCTTCATGCTATCTTGGATGGGGCTGATATAAGCTATATTAGGCTTCCAAAGAGCGATTACATTCTTTCATTTATATTTGATAAATTTGTCAAAAAAGAATACGTTGAGGAGCTTGGCGTATTTATTTTTGAAGAGCCAAATTCAGATACAAGATATGAGCTTAGTGCAATCGCTGGCTCAAATTTTGCAAAAATAATTTTAAAAATTTTTAAAAATGACGATCTTACTTCGCAGATTGAATATAGATAAAGAGAAGAGATGAATAATTTAGAAAATTTAACGCTAAAAACATTAGAGCAACTTAATAAACTAAATAATGAGCAAATTTTAAAGATTATAGAGATAAAAAAGATAAACGAAAAAAGTCTTTTGGCTATTTTGCTTGAAGAAAATATGCTAGAAGAAGAGATTTTTTTTGAAATTCTATCTGATATTTATAGAAGAGGACACACTGACATTGATGAAATTTCGACTAGTCTTCAGATAGATCAAAAGCGCTTTATTCAATATGTATGTTATAAATTTAAAATCACATTTTTTGATCTTGATGATATAGATATCGACTACCGTATCAGTGAAAAACTAAGCACCTCGCAGTTAAAATCATATAACGCCATACCCGTAAAAGAAGACGAGATAAGCGTTTATGTTGCTTTTAAAAATCCTTTTGACGTGATCATTCAAGATAAAGTTCAAAATTTATTTAACAGAAAGCTATTAAAAGTAGCTTGCGCAGATCCAGCCCAGATAGAAAAGTATATAAACAAAATAGCCCTTAACGAAAGCATAAAAGACGTCGTTTCAGAGATCAGAAAAGAGCTTTCTAGCTCAACTAGCCAAGGTCAAAACACGGAAAGTTCTGGTATTTTAAAGCTTATTGAGATTATTTTAAAAACTTCCATTCAAAGTAGAGCAAGTGATATTCACATTGAGCCAACAGAGACAAACTGTATTGTAAGAAGCAGGATAGATGGTATGCTAAGCGAGACTTTTATCTTCGATAAAGATATCTATCCGCCGATGGTTAGTCGTATGAAGCTACTTTCAAACATGGACATTGCGGAGCGTCGCCGCCCACAAGATGGTAGATTTTCAGCTCAAATTTTAGACAAAGAGTACGATTTTCGTATCTCTACGCTACCTATCTTAAATGGCGAAAGCATAGTTTTAAGAATTTTGGACAAATCAAAAGTTATCATAAACATTGAAGACCTTGGTATGCATCCAGATAACTTTGCTAAATTTAAAAAGAGTATGAAAGCGCCTTATGGCATTATCCTAGTTACTGGTCCGACAGGATCAGGAAAAACGACTACACTTTACGGTGCATTAAATGATATAAAAAGTGTAAAAACTAAGATTATTACCGTTGAAGATCCGGTCGAGTATCAGCTAAATATGATCCAACAAGTACATGTCAATGAGAAGGCTGGGCTTACTTTTATCTCGGCTCTGCGCTCTATTTTGAGGCAAGATCCAGATATTATTATGATAGGCGAGATCAGAGATCAAGAGACGCTTAGAATCGCAATTCAAGCGGCACTAACTGGTCACTTAGTTTTTTCTACACTTCATACAAATGACGCTATTAGCGCTTTACCTCGTATGGTTGATATGGGCATTGAGCCATATCTAGTAAGTGGCGCACTAGTTTGCATCGAGGCTCAAAGGCTTGTAAGAAAGCTTTGTCCGTATTGCAAACAAAAAGTCACGCTATCTCAAAAAGCTCTTGATGAGATTAAGAAATTTCTTCCTGAAGATTATCAATTTTATAAAAGCGTAGGTTGCCAGCACTGCTCGCAAACTGGATATCTAGGGCGTGAAATGATAAGCGAAATATTATCTATCAGCGATCATATAGCAAGTATCGTAGCAAATAACGCTTCAAAAGAAGAGCTTAAAAAGGCTGCCTATGACGAAGGCTTTATAGATATGTTCCATGATGGCGTTATACGCGCAGCAAATGGTGTAACAACAATCGAAGAAGTATATAGAGTTGCCAAGATATGAAATTTTACGAAATAGAATATATAAAAGATGGCAAACGCCAAAAGATGAGCCTAAAGGCCAATAGCAAAAATGATGTAAAAAATCGTGTAAATATTCAAGGCATGATAGTAAAGATAAAAGAAACTCAGGTCTCAAGTATCAACAATGATTTTTTGGACTTGCAAGAAAAATTTAACAAAATTTTCTCTTCTTCGAAAGTAAAAATTCCAGCTCTAGTTGCTACCATAAGGCAACTTAGCGTTATGACTAATGCTGGTATATCAATACATGATGGCATAAAAGAGACAGCAAATGCTACCGAGGATAAAAGGCTAAAAACAATATTTCAAACGCTAGATGAAGACCTAAATCAAGGTGCAAGTTTAACTCAAAGTATAGAAAATTTTCAAGAAGAGCTAGGCGATGTCACTGTCGCTATGGTAAGGCTTGGAGAGAGTACTGGTAATATGGCTGATGCATTATCAAAGCTAGCTTCTATCTTGCAAGAAGTCTGTGATAACCAGCAAAAATTTAAAAAAGCCATAAGGTATCCAATAACCGTAATATGCTCTATAATTTTGGCTTTTATTGTGCTCATGACATCAGTTGTTCCGCAATTTCGAGAAATTTTTAGCCAGCTTAATGCCGACCTCCCTCTTCCTACTAAAATTTTACTAAACATTGAATACATAATGAGCAATTACGGCATATATATAATAGTTGTTCTTGTCGCATTTGCTTTTTTGCTAAAAAGGCAATATTCAAATGATGAAAATTTTAGGGATAAGGTCGATAAATATCTACTAAAAGTCTATCTTGTGGGCAAGATAATATTTTTTGCAAATATGAGTAGATTTAATCTAATCTTTACAGAGCTTGTTCGCGCGGGACTTCCTATTGCTGATGCGCTAGATACTGCCGTTGTAACTGTTTCAAATCAAGACATAAGAAATAAGCTAACTGCTGTAAAAGTACTGGTTGGTCGTGGCATAAGCTTAACCGAGGCCTTTAGGCAAACTGGGCTTTATGAGGGTATGCTTATACAGATGATAGGTGCTGGCGAACAAAGTGGTAGCTTAGATGACATGACACAAAAAGTTACTGATTATTATAGAGTGAAATTTAATGATATTATTGATAATATTTCAAACTATATTGAGCCGATACTACTAATATTTATCGCAGCTATGGTGCTTTTGCTCGCCCTTGGTATATTTATGCCAATGTGGGATATGGCAAAAGCTGTTAAAAATTAAATCTATATTTAAAGGAGTAAAATGTCTATAGAAAAAGAATATGGCGTTGATGAGAACGCATTTTTAGTTTCAAAAACGGATACAAAAGGAAGGATTACTTATTGTAATGAGCCTTTTTTAAATATCGTAGGAGTAAAACAAGGTGATCTCTTGGGAAAACCGCACAATATAATAAGGCACACTGATATGCCAAGAGTTATTTTCAAGCTACTTTGGGAACGTATACAAAATAAAGAGGAAATTTTTGCCTTTATTAAAAATAAAACTCTCAATGGTGGATTTTACTGGGTATTTGGCAATATCACAGCCTCGCTTGATCAGCAAGATAATATCGTTGGATACTATTCTGTTAGACGCAAGCCAAATGCAAAAGCGATAGAGACCATAAAACCACTTTATGCAAAATTACTTGAGCTAGAACGAGATGGCGGTATTGAAGCATCTAAAAAATATTTATTAAAATTCTTAGAAGAAAAATCAACAAGCTATGATGAATTTATAAACAACTTACAAAGGTTCTAGATATGTTTAAGAAAAAATCAAATGCAATAAATGAGATTTTAAGTGTTGTCAAATCGGCAAGCAATGGCATACTAGAGCCTCGTATTGTAAATGTTGGAGAAAAGGACGAGATGTATGAAGTCGCCCTTGGCATAAATGATCTATTAGATCAGGTTGAGGCGCTTCAACGTGAAATTTCAACCTCAGTCCAAGCTGCACAAAACTCAAAAACATATAGAAATATATTTGTAGAAGGGTTTAGGGGTTTATTTAAACGAAATGCCATATCTATGAGCAAGGGTGTCACAGGTATAAAAGACGGCCAAAAAAGCAAGGTTAGAGGTCTTCTATCAAGCGAGCTTGACAAACTTGGAAACGGTATAAATGGTATAAATTATGTAAGAGATGATCTAAACGAAAGTATCAAAAATTTAAGCCAAACGGCAACAGATGCTAGACAAACTGCACAAATAGCAAGAGAAAATATGTCAAACATCGTCGAACTTAGTCAAAACATGGGAGAGCTTGATGGTCTAGTACAAAGCTGCTCAAATGCTACTGGTATGCTAAGCACTAGGGCTTCTGAAATAAGCTCTGTTTTAAATTTAATAAAAGATATTGCCGATCAGACAAATCTACTTGCTCTTAACGCTGCCATTGAAGCTGCTCGTGCAGGAGAGCATGGACGTGGTTTTGCGGTAGTCGCTGATGAGGTAAGGAAGCTAGCTGAAAACACACAAAAAGCCGCAAGCGACATAGAAGTCAATATAAAAACACTTCAGCAAGAGGTAAATGATATCGATGAAAATTCTAAAAAAATTGATGAAATTTCTAAACTAACGACACAAAATGTAGAAAATTTCAAAAAGGTATTGAGTGAGTTTAATGCAAACGCACAAAATACTGCTCAAACATCAAAATATGTCGAAAATAAAACCTTTGCCATAATCGCAAAAATTTCGCAAATCGCTTACAAAACTAAAGTGTACTCTGATCTTATAAACGAACAAGGATATAGTGAAGAAATACGTAATTTAGCACAAAGTCTGCTAGATTGGTATGAGAACGAGAGTATAAGCGAACACAAACAAAACAAAAATTTTGATAAGTCAAAAGAGCTTACAGCATCACTAAATAATGAAATCAAACTCTTGCTAGAGAAGTCAGCCTCTGGCTATAATGAACAAAATTTAAATTATTTTGTTGATAAGTCTAAAAAAATAGAAGATCTAAGCGAGCAAATTTTTACTTCGTATAACGAAATTTTTAAAGATAAGAACTAAAGTATTAAATTATCTTTGATGTTTTTTGGGGTGGTCAAAAAATAATGCTTTTGCACCACCCTCTTTCAAATCACTAAATTTACATCTAAACTCAACACAAAATATTCCAGAAGTTGGGATATTGTCTATTGACGAATCGCTTAAATACTCACAAATTTCAGTTATACTTGGATTGTGCGTGATGATAAAAATTTCATCCAAACTCTCATCTATATTTTTAACAAATTTTAAAAGATCTTCAAAGCTTATATCATAAAGCTCATTTATAAGATCGATCTCTTCTTTAAATTTTAAAGTTTTGGCGATAATCTTTGCCGTTTGTTCGCACCTTTTAGCACTGCTTGAAAAGATGGTTCCTGGCATCACATCATACATTTTTAGCCTATTTGCCATAAATTTAGCGTCCTCTTTGCCTTTTTGGCTAAGCTCCCTTAAGGCATCTTTAGCTCCGTCCTTATTCTCATCAACTGCTTTTGAATGTCTTATGAAATAAATTTTACTCACTATCTCTCCTTTGAGAAATTCTTTATCAAGCAAAGCTCTTCTTTACTAAATCCAGCTTTTAAGCGATCTTGCTCATTGATCTCTCTAACATTTTTAAATGAATTTGGATACAAACTTAAGATAATGTCAAAGTAGCTATTTTCGTCAATACCCTCTTTTTTGCAAGCAAACTTAAACCACTTATCGCCTTTATAAACATGAGAGACCTCCTCCTTTAAGATGACTTTTAGGCACTCTATCAGCTCTTCGTTGCCACCTTCACCTTCAAGCCTTTTTATAATATGAGCGTTTGCATCAAGCCCATTTGCCTCCATGTATCTTGGCAGTAATGCCATACGACTAGTTAGACTACTTGAAGTCTTTTGAAGTGCGATAAAAAGCCCATCATGCACACTTAGCTCGCCGTATCTACCGCCTTGTTTTAAGAGCAAATTTTCTATCATACAAAAATGTCTGATCTCATCTTCAGCCACTTCTAACCAGTCTTCATAAAATTCTCTTGGCAAATTTCTAAATCTATAACAAGCATCAAGCGCGATGTCAATAGCACTAAATTCAATATGAGCTACCGAATGGATAAAATTTAAATTTTTATCCTTTGGCTTTACTTTTTTGTTTAGCTCTTTCATGCTAACTACTTCACAAAATTTTGCGTAGCTTGGTGCTATTAGCTCGTTTGGTTTAGAGCTTTCACAAAAATTTATATTAAAATCTCGTTTAAATTTCTCATAAAATAGCTCAAATTTTAAAAATTTAAGCCCAATCTCGCCTTCATTTAAAATTTCCCAAATTTCATCAAAAAAATTCATATTTTCTCTTTATATAAATCTGTATTTACGAGTGTAAATTTATATAAATAATGCTTAAAATTTGAGCCTAGTATTTGTTTTAAAAGGTTTTTAGTAAAAATTTCTGATTTATTTTGCTTTGCCATATCCAGCAAATCTATTTGCTGCCAAGCAACTTGAGTTTGAACATCTTACAAGGTAACTATTTATCTCTTGATTTCCTTTTAGATGCACATTTTTTTGTTTTAGATTCATATAGCTATGAATTATCTTTCCGCCAGAATTATGTATAAATTTTACTGTCTCATCGCCAAGGATAGCCGTAACTATGCCAACATGAGTGATATTTTTCTTATCTTTATTTTTCTGAACACCCTTGCCAAGAGTATTTGAGAAAAATACAAGATCGCCTATTTTTGGATTTTTATGAGTAATTAAATTTTTACTTTCATAAAAATTATAGATCGCTTTTGACTTTCTACCGCCATTATCGTAGTAGCGATTTATTATCTTTTCATCAAAATACATATTTTGATACTTTGCATTTACGATAGAAACGAACCCAGAACAATCACCGCCCGCTCTTGTATTTAGGTATTTTTTAAAAAAAGAACCAAATTTTTTATCTTCTCTATCGTTGTCTTCATCTATGATTTCACCAATCATTTGCTCGCTAAAATCAACGCTTGAAGTTACGGTTTGATTTGTTTCATTTTGCGGAGTTGTCGGTTGATTAGAGGTAAAAGAACAACCTGTAAAAAATATAATGCTAAATATAAAAAAGATTTTTTTATTTATTGAATTTGACATATTTATATCCAAAATTTTAGTATTTGCAATTTTAACTTTTAAACGTAAATGAACCGGAAATAGTGCTTTGCTTTCTTTATTCTAAGTTAAAAAGCAATATAATATCGGCAAAAAACATATTTTCTTAAGGCAAAAAGCAATGATGCATTATTTAAAGATAAAAGGAAATGCAAAACTAAGTGGCGAAGTAAAAATAAGCGGTGCTAAAAATGCTGCTCTACCGATCATCGCCCTAACCTTACTTGCAAAAAAAAGTGTAAATTTAACAAATATCCCAAATGTCGCTGATATAAAAACGCTTTGCCAACTGCTAACTAATCTAGGAGCAAAGTGTGAATTTAAAGACGAAAACTCGCTAAGTATCGACACTAGCAGTGTAAATTCGACAACGGCAAACTACGACATTGTTAGAAAGATGCGCGCTTCTATCTTAACACTTGGTCCGCTTCTAGCGCGCTTTGGACACTGCGAAGTGAGCCTACCTGGAGGATGTGCGATCGGACAAAGACCTATTGATCTGCATCTAAATGCACTCGAAAAAATGGGAGCAAATATCGAAATAAAGCAAGGCTATGTCGTCGCAACAGCACCAAATGGACTAAAAGGTGCAAAGATCGTTTTTGACAAGATCACTGTAACTGGTAGCGAAAACATCATCATGGCAGCAGCCCTAGCTCACGGTACAACAGAACTTTTTAACGTAGCACTTGAGCCTGAAGTGGTGCAAATTTGTGAAATTTTAGCAAATAGTGGCGTTAAAATAGAAGGCATTGGCACAAGCAAGCTAAAGATCACTGGCAGCGGTCAAAAGTTACTTGAAATTTGCAATATCGAGGTCATCCCTGATAGGATCGAAGCTGGCACATACCTTTGTGCTGGAGCTATAACAAATAGCAAAATTTCAGTCACAAAGGCAAATGCAACCCATATGACAGCCATTTTAAATAAATTTGAAGAGATGGGCTTTGGTATCGAAGTAGACGGCGATAAGATCACGATATTGCCAGCAAAAGAGATAAAACCAGTAGAGATAAGAACCACCGAGTATCCGGGCTTTCCAACAGATATGCAAGCTCAATTTATGGCGCTTTGCCTTGCAGCAAATGGCGTTAGCACGATAGATGAGAGACTTTTTGAAAACCGCTTTATGCACGTTAGTGAGCTTGCTAGAATGGGAGCGGATATTAAATTAAATGGACATATTGCAAGTGTTTATGCCCCTGCAAATTTAAATGCAGCCGATGTGATGGCAACAGATCTTAGAGCAAGCTCAGCACTGATACTAGCTGCTCTTATAGCAAATGGTGAAAGCTTGGTGCATAGAATTTACCACCTTGATAGAGGCTATGAGAGGCTTGAGGAGAAATTTAAAAGCCTTGGAGCAAAAATCGTTAGGCTTGAGGAGTAAAAATGCTAGTAAATGAGGCACTTGAAGCTTTAAAAGCTAAATTTAAACCAAAAAATGAGAGTGAAATTTTACCTCTTAGTGAGGCTCTTGGTAAAACATTAGCAAATGACGTGATGGCCGTCAAAGACTTGCCTTGCTTTGACAACTCAGCACTTGATGGATTTGCGGTCAAATTTGATGAAAAAGATAAACCTTATAAGATCATCGCAAGCGCCTTTGCAGGCGACAAAGAGCAGCTAAGCATCGGCAAAAATGAGTGCGTGAAGATAATGACAGGTGCTAAGATGCCAAAGGGTGCTGACACGGTCATGAGGTTTGAAGACTGCATCGTTGAGGGCGAGTTTGTAAAAGCGCCAGAGAAGCTTAAAAAAGGTGATGCCTACCGCTTTAAAGGCGAAGAGGCGAAAATAGGCGAAACTCTCCTAAAAAGTGGTGATATTTTAAATACAAGAAGCGTGATGATGTTAGCGGCTCAGGGCATAAGCTTTATAGATGTAAAAAAGCAGCCAAGCATTGCAGTTTACTCAAGCGGAAATGAGATCATTGATCCTTGGCAAAGAGCGAGCGAAGATGAAATTTACAACGCAAATGCCTTTGGCATAACCGCACTTTTAAGCTCCATAAGTCAAAAAAGCTCATATATTGGCATCATAAAAGATGAACTTAGCGCCGTAAAAGAGGCATTTTTAAACGCTGCGAACTACGATATTGTTATCTGCTCTGGCGGAGCAAGCGCTGGTGAGGCCGACTTTATGAAAATAGCTCTGAGTGAGCTTGGATACAGCGAAATTTTCTCACATCTTGACATAAGACCTGGCAGACCTTGTAAGGCTTATGAAAAAGATGACAAGCTTGTCTTTGTGCTCCCTGGAAATCCAATGGCAGCATATCTATGCCTAATGATGCTTGTTTTACCACTTTTAAAAGACGAATGTTTTGTGACGCAAAAAGCAGTAAATGGTGAAAATTTAAAGGTAAAATCTGGCAGAGCAAATGCGGTATTTGGTAATGTAACTGATGGTAAATTTATAGCAACTGATGGCGGAAAATATGGCTCAGGTATGATAAAGCATATATTAAAGAGTGATTTTGTCTTGATAACCAGCCCAGATCAAAGTGAAATTTTAAAAAATGATGAAATTTCACTAATAAAACTTCCATAATCCTTGACAAATGAAAAACAATCTGTTAAAATGCGGACTTCATTTTGATTGCGGGAATAGCTCAGGGGTAGAGCACAACCTTGCCAAGGTTGGGGTCGCGAGTTCGAATCTCGTTTCCCGCTCCATCTTTTTTATACTCATTTTTTTATTTTCCACAAAACTTTTTGCAAATGAAGTCAGCATATATCCGATGTATTGTGTCGTAAATGATCAAATTTCACTTAGTACTTTTGGCTTTGAAGGCGAAGACAATGAAATTTTAAACTTAGAGGGCAAAAGAGCTGCCAAGATAGATAGCAAAAAGCTCTATGAAATTCTAACAGCAAATTTTAAAACATATAATGACAAAAGCGGTGGAAGCGTTGCTTTTGTAAAAAACTGCTCTATCATGGATGAGATTCAAATGCAATTTTTAAGATCAATTAGTGATGAATATCCCGGTATCAGCATAAGTGATCTTAGCATCAGTCCACAAAATAAACTTCCAGCAAATTTCAAAGAGCTCGTCCTAAAAAATATCTTTTTAGGTGATCAAAATAGTCAAAAAGGTACATTTAGAGCTTCATTTGAGGATTTTGATCTGAGCCTAAAAAGTATCTATTTTAAATTTAGCTTTAACGCTAAGATGCCAGCCTTCATAGCGATAAATTCAATGAATACAAACCACATTTTAAGCCTGCTTGACTATCAGCCAACGATGATTGAGTTTGGCAAATGGCCAAAAGATGCACTTTCTAACTCAAATAGCTTAGCTCTTATAACAAAAGTGAAGATAAAAAGTGGTGAAATTTTAACCAAGCGTCAGTTTAACGCCATAAATTTAGTAAAAAAAGGTCAAATGCTAAATGCAGTTTTGAGCGAGGATGGCGTTAAGATAATAGCTGAAGTAAAGGCACTTGAGGATGGAAATTTAGGTGATATGATAAAGATAAGAACAAAAGATAATAAAATTTTACAGGCCACAGTTTCAGGTAAAGATGAGGCAGTGATAAGATGAAAAAGATAGTGTTTGCAGCCACTGGAGCAAGTGGGGCTGGACTCTTTTTAAAGCTTGTCAAGGCTGCCAAAGATAGTTGCGAGGCGCACGTCATAGTTAGTAAAAATGCCATGAAAGTCTTGGAAGCTGAGGAAAATTTAAAGCTAAATTTAGATAATCTTGGCGTGAAAATTTATGATGATTTGGATCTTGGCGCAGGTCCAGCTTCTGGCTCGTTTGGCACGGATGCTATGATCATAGTGCCCTGCTCTACTAATACTTTGGCAAAGGTCGCAAACGGCATAAGTGACACGCTCATCACAAGGGCCGCAAGTGTCGCGCTAAAAGAGAGACAAGCCCTAGTTTTGGGCGTTAGAGAGATGCCGTTTTCCACGATCACACTCTCTCAGATGCAGCTGCTCTCATCTCTTGGAGCTACCATCGCTCCGCCAGTTTTAGGCTACTACGCAGGCATAAAGAGCCTTTCTGATATGGAAAATTTCATCATCGGCAAGTGGCTTGATGCCTTAAAAATCCAAAATAATCTTTACAAAAGGTGGCAAATTTGAAAAAATCCTGCATCTATCCAGGGACATTTGATCCCATAACAAATGGCCATTTAGACGTTATCATAAGGGCTACAAAAATTTTTGATAAAGTCATAGTCGCAGTTGCAAAAAGTGATAGCAAACAGCCGATGTTTGCACATGAAAAACGCATCGAGATGGCAAAAGAGGCAGTTTGTGAGCTTGGCAATGTAAGTGTGCTTGGTTTTGATAACTTACTTGTTGATTTTGCTAAATCGCACGGCATAAACACCGTCATCAGGGGACTTCGCGCGGTTAGTGACTTTGAGTATGAGCTACAAATCGGCTACGCAAATGCTGCACTTTGGGACGAATTTGAGACAGTTTATCTTATGCCAAGCTTAAATAACGCCTTCATCTCAAGCTCGATAGTTCGCTCAGTTTTGCGCCACGACGGCGACGTGAGCAACCTAGTGCCAGCAAAAATTCTAAAAAATTTAAAGGCGTAAAATGTATGTTTTATTTGAAGGAATTGACGGCGTTGGTAAGAGCACGCAAATAGAAATTTTAGCCTCTAAATTTAGTGATGCCATCGTCACAAAAGAGCCTGGTGGCACGCAGCTAGGTGAAAATCTGCGAGAAATTTTGCTTAGTTCAAACATAAAAATAGGCAAAAGAGCTGAAATTTTACTCTTTTTAGCTGATAGAGCTGAGCATTTTGAAAAGCTAGTCGCTCCAAATTTAGGTAGGCTTATTTTAAGCGACAGAGGCTTTATCTCTGGCATCGCCTATGCTTTGGCAAATGATGAAAACTTAGATGAAAACTTGCTTTTGGGGCTTAATAAATTTGCGCTAAATGATAAATTTGCAGACAAAATAGTCTTTTTTGAAGCAAGTGCTGAGCTAATAAGCTCGCGCCTAAAAAATAGAGGCACAAGCGATAAGATCGAGGCTCGTGGGCTAGAATATCTTTTGAAAGTGCAAAGCCTAATGAAGCAAATTCTTATCAAAAATAGCTTTGAAACGCTTTTTATAGACGCATCTAAAAGCATAGAGCTAATTTCAAAAGAGATAGAAAATTTTATAAATTTTAAGTAAAATCACAAAAAATAAAAAGGATAATGCGATGATAACGGCACTTCGTGGCATGAAAGATATGCTTCCAGCTCGCGCGAAACTTTACGCACAGATAATCAAAACCTGCGAGGAAGTCGCAAAAAACTACGGATATGAGCAAATTTTGACCCCGCACCTCGAGGAGACGGCGCTTTTTAAAAGAAGTGTCGGCGAGAGCAGTGACATCGTGGGCAAAGAGATGTATCAGTTTGAAGACAAGGGCGGCAACGACGTTTGTTTGCGTCCTGAAGGCACGGCTGGAGTGGTTAGAGCCTTTATCGAGGCGAAACTCGACAGGGCAAATGTGACAAAACGCTGCTTTTATCACGGCTCGATGTTTCGCTACGAGCGCCCACAAAAAGGCCGCTTGAGAGAGTTTCACCAGTTTGGCTGTGAGTGCTTTGGCGAGGGCAGCGTCTATGAGGATGCGAGCATTATCTTAATGGTGAGCGAAATTTTTAACAGACTAAATATCAAAACAACCCTAAAAATAAACTCCCTTGGCGACGAGAGCTCGATGAAGTCTTACAAAGAAAAGCTTGTCAAATTTTTAGATAAAAATGACGATAAAATTTGCGAAGACTGCAAAAGACGCAAGCTTTTAAACCCTATCCGCGTGCTTGACTGCAAGATTGAGAGCTGCCAAGAAATTTACAAAAACGCACCAGTTATCACTGATAGCCTAAGCGATGAGGCGCAGGCTGACTTTGCAAAGCTGCAAGAAATTTTAACGGCAAATGGCGTTAAATTTGAGATAGACACTAAGCTCGTTCGTGGGCTAGATTACTACTGCAAGACGGCGTTTGAGTTTATAAGCAACGAGATCGGCTCTCAAAGTGCAGTCGCAGGAGGCGGCAGATACGATAGACTAGTCGAGTACCTTGGCGGTAGAGCAAGTTATGGCGTTGGATTTGCGATGGGCGTTGAGAGGATAATGGAAATTTTAGGTGAAGCCGATGATGAGCGAGCTGGAATTTATCTTTGCGCGCTTGATGCGACGAATTTAGACTTTGTCTATGCGCTTGGCTCAAAACTTCGCAAAAAATATCAAGTTGAAATTTCTTATGAAGCTAAAAAACTTCAAAAACATCTGCAAAATGCCGACAATAAAAATGTAAAAATTTTCCTTTGTGTAGGCGAAAATGAGATGAAAGAGAATAAAATTTGGTATAAAAATTTAGAGACCAAAGACGAAAAAACAATAAATTTAGATGAGCTTGAAAAGGAGCTGGGATGAATGATTTTGGACTTAGCATTTGGGGCAATTCAAATTTTGTTATAGAAGATGGTAAAGTCTGTATAAATGCAGCCAGCAAACCAGCGATCATAGACATCGTAAAAGAGATAAGAGACGATGGCTACAGAGGGCCGCTACTGCTTCGCTTTCCGCACCTTATCCAAAAGCAGATCGAGCAGATCCACGCAAGCTTTGCAAAAGCAAAGAAAGAATTTGCCTACAAAGGCAGCTTTAATGCTGTTTTCCCGCTTAAAGTAAATCAATATCCTGGCTTTGTAAAAAACCTGGTTCGCCTTGGCAAGCCCTACAACTACGGCCTTGAAGCTGGCAGTAAGGCTGAGCTACTTTTAACTATGGCTTACAATAACGAAAAAGCTCCCATAACCGTAAATGGTTTTAAAGATAAAGAGATGATAAATATAGGCTTTATCGCCGCTGAGATGGGACACAACATCACGCTAACGATTGAGGGCTTAAATGAGCTTGAAGCGATAATCGCCATCGCAAAAGAGCGCTTCAAACCAAAACCAAAGATCGGACTTAGAGTGAGACTACACTCGACAGGATCGGGTCTTTGGGCAAAAAGTGGCGGCATACACTCTAAATTTGGACTAACATCAACAGAGCTAATAGAAGCTGTAAAGATGCTAAAAAAAGCAAATTTACTTGAAAACTTCACAATGATACACTTTCACATCGGCTCTCAAATAAGCGAGATCCACCCGCTCAAAAAGGCACTCATCGAGGCTGGCAACATCTACGCTGAGCTTAGAAAAATGGGCGCCTCAAATTTAAAAGCGATAAATTTAGGTGGTGGCCTTGCGATCGAGTACTCGCAGTTTAAAGAAGAAAGCAGCAGAAACTATACTCTAAACGAATATGCAAACGACGTTGTTTATATGCTTAAAACCATAAGCGAGCAAAAAAAAGAGATCGAACCAGATATCTTTATAGAGTCAGGTCGCTACATCGCCGCTTCTCATGCACTTTTGGTTGCTCCCGTGCTTGAGCTATTTTCTCAAGAATACACCGAAGAGAAGCTAAATTTAAAGAAAAATAATCCAAATTTGATAACCGAGCTAGTCGATCTTTATAAATCAATCAAACCTTCAAACGCCCTAGAGTACCTACACGACGCCATCCATCACACAGAGAGCATCCTTACGCTCTTTGATCTAGGCTATGTTGATCTGCAAGATAGATCAAACGCAGAGGTGCTTTTAAGGCTCATCAGCAAAAAAGCTGTCGTGATGCTTGGCAATAAGAGCAACTCAAGCGATCTAGCCAAAATTCAAAAAGAAGTGCAAGAGAGATACCTACTAAATTTCTCAATCTTTCAAAGCTTGCCAGACTTTTGGGGTCTAAAACAAAATTTCCCTATCATGCCACTTGATAGGCTCGATGAGCGCCCTACTTTGCCAGCTTCGATCTGGGACATTACCTGCGATAGCGACGGCGAGATCAGCTATGATGATGAGCAAAACCCACTGCTTTTACACGACGTGGATGTGGAGAAAGAGGACTATTTCTTAGGATTTTTCCTAGTTGGCGCATACCAAGAGGTGATCGGTATGAAGCACAACCTCTTTACTCACCCGACAGAAGCTACGATAGAGATAACAAATGATGACTACAAGATCACAAATTTACTAGAGAGCCAGTCGATCCTTGATATCATGGAGGACATGGACTACGATATCTACGAGATCCAAGATACTCTAAATGAGCGCTTAGAGAAATCAACTCTGATAAACGAAACGCAAAAGAAACAAATTTTGGGCGAACTTTATCTATTTTTAAATGATAATAGCTACTTAAAGACAATTAACTAAAAAGGACGAAAATGCAACTAGCAAACAGAATGCAAACATTAAGCGAGTCAATCACAATCGCGATCAGCACAAAGGCCAAAGAGATGAAGGCTGCTGGCATCGACGTGATCTCGCTTTCAGCTGGTGAGCCTGACTTTATGACTCCAAAAAAGATAAGAGAAACTGTAAAAAACGCACTAGATAACGATAGCAAAAGCGGCAAATATACGCCGGTACCAGGTTTGCCTGAGGTTATAGACGCCATTAGAGCAAAGCTAAAAAGAGATAACGGGCTTGACTACAAAGCAAGCCAGATCGTCACAAACATCGGCGCAAAACACTCACTTTTTAACGTATTTCAAGCACTTATAAACCCAGGCGACGAGGTCATCATCCCCTCTCCATACTGGGTAAGCTACCCTGAGATCGTTAAATTTTGTGGCGGTGTGCCTGTCTTTATCGAAGCAAACGAGAGCACAAATTTTAAGATCACAGCCGAGCAACTAAAAAAAGCGATCACACCAAAAACAAAGGTCTTTTCGCTAAATCATCCAACAAACCCAACTGGAGCTGTATATACGAAAGAGGAGATCACGGCATTTGGCGAGGTTTTAAAGGGTACTGACATCATCGTTACAAGCGATGAAATTTATGAAAAAGTGATCTACGGCAAGAAATTTCACGCAGTGGCCTCAGTGAGCGAAGATCTTTTTAAAAGAACGGTCACGATAAATGGCCTAAGCAAGTGTGGAGCGATGCCTGGCTGGAGATTTGGCTATATAGCAAGCTCGATGGACTGGCTGATTGCTGGCATCAAAAAGCTTCAAAGCCAAAGCACAAGCAACATTAGCTCGATCGTGCAAATAGGCGCTATCCCGTCGCTTCTAGGCGAAACCGACGACGATATCGAAAATATGAGAAAAGAGTACGAAAAAAGACGTGATGTGGGAGTTGAGATGATAAATGCTATCCAAGGACTTAGCGTAGTTAAGCCTGATGGCGCATTTTATCTATTTGTAAAATGTAAAGAGGTAGATAGCGACTCACTTAGATTTTGTAAAAAGATGCTTGAAGAAGCAAACGTAGCCACTGTGCCAGGTGTTGGCTTTGGCATGGAGGGATACTTTAGAATTTCCTTTGCGACTGACATCGAGAGCATAAAAAAAGCGATCGAGAGGATCGCAAATTTTGTAAAAAGCTACAAAATTTAATGATCAAATTTAGTGTAAATGGCAAAATTTTCGAGCTTGAAAACGATATAAATGTTTATGAATTTTTAGCTCAAAATGGCTATGAGCTTAAATTTATAGCCCTTGAGCGAGACGGAGAAATTTTGCCAAAAAAGCTTTGGCGTGATAGCTTTATGAGCGAGGGCAAAGCTTATGAGATCGTCACTTTAGTTGGCGGTGGATGAGGAGAAAATGATAGAGATTGTATTAAATGGCGCAAAATTTAAGGTGCCAGTAAAAAGCCTTAGCGAGCTAAAAGAGCTTGCACTTGGTGATAAAGAGAGTGAAATTTATAAATTTTTAGAGAAATTTAACGCGACAAAGCCAGATATTTTTATCGTTGATGGCTTTGCTATAAAAGAAGATAGCGAGCTAAAAGATGGCTCAAATGTCGTATTTATAAGGCGTGGCGTGATGCCTGAGCGTGAAGTTTTACGCGCGATGATCGCCTCACGAAACAGCCCTGAGCTAAATTTAGCCCTAAGTAAAGCGGTGATCGGCGTGGCTGGACTTGGCGGTCTTGGCTCAAATATCGCGCTAAGCCTAGCTAGAGTTGGCGTAAAAAAGCTAGTGCTTGCCGACTTTGACGTCGTTGAGCCAAGCAATCTAAACCGCCAGCAGTATTTCGTCCGCCACATCGGCTTAAAAAAGACGCAGGCGCTTAAAGAGCTGATAAATGACGTCAATCCCTTTGTCGAGGTCGAAACTCACGATATATTTTTAGATGAAAAAAACGTGGCTAGCGTCTTTGGCGAGTGTGAAATTTTATGCGAGGCCTTTGACAATGTCGCTGGAAAGGCGATGATACTAAATGAAGCTGGTGCCAGCCTAAAAGATAAAAAGATCATCGGCGCCTCTGGCATGGCAGGATACTTTAGCTCAAATCTCATAAAAACCATAAAATTTGCCAAAAATGTCTATCTTTGCGGCGACCTCACAAACGAGGCAAAGATCGGTCAAGGACTCATGGCGCCGCGCGTCGCAGTCTGTGCAAACCATGAGGCAAATTTAGCCATTAGATTGCTTATGGGCTTGGAGGCGTAAGTGCAAAGTGATAGCCTGATCCTTGGCGGCAAGGAGTTTCAAAGCCGCTTTATCCTTGGCTCTGGCAAGTACTCACACGAGCTCATCGACTCAGCCATAAACGAGGCTGGCGCGCAAATTTTAACCCTTGCTCTTAGACGCATAAACGAGAGCAAAGAGCGAAATATACTTGACTTTATCCCAAAAGGCGTGACACTTTTGCCAAACACAAGTGGTGCTAGAAACGCCAAAGAGGCCGTTCGTATCGCTCAACTTGCACGTGAGCTTGGATGTGGTGAGCTTGTTAAGATAGAGATCATCACTGACTCTAAATTTCTCTTTCCAGACAACGCTGAAACCATAAAAGCATGCGAAGCCTTGGCAAATGACGGCTTTGTGCCGATGCCTTATATGTTTCCAGATCTAAATGCCGCAAGAGCGATGCTAAGTGCTGGGGCAAGCTGCATTATGCCTCTGGCTGCGCCCATTGGCTCAAACCAAGGGCTAGTTTTTAAAGATATTATTGAAATTTTGATAAACGAGCTTGATACGCAGATCATAGTTGATGCTGGCATAGGCAGGCCTTCACAAGCATGCGAAGCAATGGAGATGGGAGCGGCTGCAATAATGGCAAACACAGCTATCGCCTCATCAAAAAATATCCCACTCATGGCAAGAGCCTTTAAAGAGGCTATCATCGCTGGTCGCAACGCCTATCTAGCAGGCCTTGGCGCAAAGAGCAAAAGTGCAAATGCCTCATCGCCCCTCACTGGATTTTTAGACTGATGAAATTTGCAAGAACCAACCACATGCAGCTGCTACCTCACATGCAGGATGTTGGCAGCGATATCATGGATGAGATTTTAAAAGAGCGCGCGAGCTACAAGCCAGAAATTTACACCGAGGCTGATGTAAAAGCAGCTCTTAATGCAAAACACTGCTCACTTGAAAATCTAAAAGCCTTACTTTCGCCTGCTGCGGCGCCATTTTTAGAGCAAATCGCCCAGCTTGCCCAGGCAAAAACAAGGGCAAATTTTGGCTCAAACATCACGCTTTTTACCCCGCTTTATATAGCAAACTACTGCGATAACCTCTGCGTTTATTGCGGTTTTAATGCTAAAAATAATATAAAAAGGGCAAAGCTAAGCGACGAGGAGATCACAAGGGAGCTAAGAGAAATTTCAAAGAGCGGCTTAGAAGAAATTTTGATCCTAACTGGCGAGAGCGAGACCAACTCAAGTGTCGCCTACATCGCAAATGCCTGCGCTTTGGCAAAGAAATTTTTTAAAGTCGTTGGGGTTGAAATTTACCCGCTAAACTCAGACGGCTACGCTCTGCTTCACAAAAGCGGCGTGGACTATGTGACCGTCTTTCAAGAGACCTATAATCCCACAAAATACGAGAAAATTCACCTTGGTGGCAATAAAAGGATCTTCCCATACCGCATAAATGCGCAAGAGCGAGCGCTTCTTGGAGGCATGAGAGGGGTTGGCTTTGCCGCACTTCTTGGCATAGATGACTTTAGGCTTGACGCCTTCGCGACCGCACTTCACGCAAGTTTAGTTCAAAAAAAGTATCCGCACGCCGAGATCGCATTTTCATGCCCAAGGCTTCGCCCTATCATCAACAACGACCGCATCAACCCACGTGACGTGGGCGAGCGCGAGCTTTTACAAGTAATCTGCGCTTATAGAATTTTCATGCCAACAGCAAGCATTACCATCTCAACCAGAGAAAAGGCGAAATTTCGCGATAATTCTGTAAAGATCGCCACAAATAAGATAAGCGCTGGCGTAAAAGTGAGCATCGGCGCTCACGGCGAAGAGAAAAAGGGCGACGAGCAGTTTGAGATAAGCGACGACAGAAGCGTGGGCGAGATCAAGGCTATGCTAAAAGCAAACGGCCTAGAGCCACTAATGAGCGAGTATGTCTATGTTTAAAATTCTCTGCGTGGCTGACTTTGAAAGCTATGAAGGTGATGACTTTTTAAAGAGAATTCAGCTACTTTGCAAGGCTGGCGTGGATGAAATTTTACTTCGCGCAAAGGGGCTAAGCGAGGCTAATTTTTACGATCTTGCTAAGGTTGTGGCTCAAATTTGTGAAAACTACCGCAAGAAATTTATCATTAATCAATTTTTTGACGTAGCTTGCAGGCTAAAGAGCAACTTTTGGCTCACTTCAGCGCAGCTTGACTTTTTTAAAAATCACGGCATTTTTTTAGATGAATTTAGAAAAACAGCTAAAATTTACGCCCCAGCTCACGACCTAGAGCAGGCTAAAATTTCAGCCTCTATCGCTGACGTGCTAGTCGCTTCTCATATATTTGCCACCTCTTGCAAGCCAAATTTGGAGCCAAAAGGAGTCAATTTTATAAGCGAGCTAAAAAGCTTAGACAAAGAAATTTACGCACTTGGCGGACTAGACAGTGGGAACTACAAAGAGGCCATAAAAGCTGGTGCAAACGGAATTTGCCTTATGAGCCTAGCAATGAACGGCAACATAGAGCTTATAAAAAAGATAGCAGAGAGCAAAAACGGCTAAATTTAGTATAAATTACATAAAGTAAAATTTTACTCATTTTTGCTAGCGATATATGTTTTTATATCAAATATAAGTAGCGTCACAAGCGATGGCAGCATATAGGAGTTTAGCACTAAAAGCAGCGACTTTGTCAAATTTGACTTTATTAAAGTCTCTATGTCAAAGCTGCTGTTGTAGTTAAAAAAATATAGCAAGGCAAACTCGCCAACAATAACTATGCGAGAGATCTTTAGTAAGATGTCATTTCCCAGTCTTGCAAATTTATCATCGACCACAAGCGACAAAGTGATCCAGCCAAGCAGCCAAATTGAGCAGGCTAAAGCATAAACAGTAATGCTTTCATCAAATTTTTCAAGTAGTAAAAATACCAAAGGTTGCAAAAATACAAGGCTAGCGATAAACCAAAGAAGTGAGCTAAAGGCTAGCAGGCAAACACAGCCAAAGATAGAAATGGCAGAGATAAAGCCAAAAACCTCTAACCCAAGATAGTAGGCCAGCGCATAGGATAAAAAAGAAAAAACAAGCCAAATTTTAATAACAAGCCGCCACCTATTTGCAAAGGCAGTGGCTTTTATAAAAGTCAAACCCATTTACGAGATTTTCTTTTGTTTTGGACGGAAAACTTTCATCACGTTTTCATCAGTCTCGATAAATGCACCCTCTATTAGATCGATGCAGTATGGTACCGCTGGAAAAACTGGCTCCAAGCACTCTTTTATCGCCTTTGGTTGACCTGGTAAATTTATGATGAGCGCGTGGCCTCTGATGCCTGCTGTTTGGCGTGATAGGATCGCTGTTGGGACGTATTTTAAGCTTGCTGCTCTCATCAGCTCGCCAAAGCCTGGCATCATCTTCTCACAAACTGCCTCTGTTGCCTCTGGTGTCACATCTCTAAGAGCTGGCCCAGTACCACCGGTAGTTAGCACAAGGTCGCAGCCAAGCACGTCTACCATGTGCACAAGCCTCTCTTTTATCAGCTCAAACTCATCTGGTATAACCTCGTAAAAGTATTCACGCTCGCTCACTATCCAGCTATCAAGCACATCTTTGATCGCTGGACCTGATTTGTCCTCGTATGTGCCTTCGCTTGCGCGGTCAGAAAGGGTTAATATGCCTATTTTTGCTTTCACTTTTTCTCCTTTAATAGTTTTCGTTTAAAATTTTTGCCAGCGTTTCTTTATCTACGCTCTCATATGCTAGCAGATATGAGCTTATCTTTGCGATTTGCTCATTTGTGCCTTTTAAAAAGGATGTGATCTCCTCTTTTGCTTGCTTTAAAATTTCTTCTACATCGTTTGGATTTGGCACAAAAGAGCTTCCCATGCCATATTCATAAACCATCTTTGAAGCGATCTCTTTGGCTAAATTTAGATCGCTGCTCGAGTTTGAAAATATATCGTTCTCATCTATCTCAAGCTTGCACATACCAGCTATGAGCACCTTGATACGAGATATCATCTGCGACTTTGACTCGATCTCTTGCTCTGTGGCCATAAACCTATCTTCTATAAGAGAAATTTTTTCAAATTTTACATCAAACCAGTAAGCACTTAGTGCCTTTGCTCCTTGATAGATGGCTTGAATTTTCTTCTCGTTTTCGCTGTAGCTTAGCACCTTTTTCTTGCCAAGCAAGACCTTATTTAAAACAGCCTCAAAGTCTCTCATTTTAAGCACGTTCTCGCCGTTTCTTAGGGCATTTATCGCAGCTTCATTTACAAGCGTACTAAGTGCTGCACCTGAAAAGCCAACGCTCATTTTAGCGATATCCTCAGCCGCCACTTCGCAGTTTTTATCTTTTAGATATGTATTTAAGATCGCTACCCTATCGTTAAAATCAGGCATAGAAAGAAAAATTCTCCTATCAAAACGCCCTGATCTAAGTAGCGCCTCATCGATCATCTCGATCCTATTTGTGGCAGCTATGACGATGACACCTGAATTATCTTCAAAGCCGTCCATCTCAGTTAGCAGCTGATTTAGCGTGGCTTCTCGCTCGTCGTTTCTAGTCCCACCCCTACTCTTGCCAACGGCGTCTATCTCGTCGATAAAGATGATTGAAGGCGCATAGGACTTGGCTCTACTAAAAAGCTCTCGCACTCTTTTTGCACCCATGCCAACATAAATTTGCACAAAACTTGCACCGTTTTGATAAAAAAATGGCACATTTGCCTCGCCTGCAACTGCCTTTGCCACAAGCGTTTTACCAACGCCTGGAGGGCCGATCATTAGCACGCCTTTTGGCATTTTGATACCAAAATTTCTATATTTTTGTGGATTTTTTAGAAAATCAACTATCTCACTAAGCTCGCTTTTAACCTCACTAATGCCTGCTACATCGCTAAATCTCACGTTTGAAATGACTGGCATAGTGTTTTGATTTAGCACACTTTCTATCTCAAATGCGCCATCTTTTTTGCTAAGCAAGCTCTCCTCTTTTTTCCTGATACTTCTAAAGATATAAGCATACCAAAGCACGAAGCAGACAAAGATGATAAATCCCCAGATCATGCCTGGAGTGATGTATTGCTTAGTCTTTTCGACAGGCACTTTTTTAATAAGCTCTTTTAGATCGATACCCTCTTTTATGATTGAAAAACGATTGTTTTGTGCATAAAGCACGACTTCATCATCATTGATTACAGCGCGGTCTATAAAATTTCCATCCATTAGCTGCATATATTGCGAATATGTGATATTTCGTGGCTCTTTACTAACGGCAAATAACAGCACGCTGATTAATGCGATAGCTGCGATTATTAGGATATTTTTTTTATTAAATTTAAATTTTTGCATAATTGGCATCTGGCTTAACTTCATATTCGCTTACCTCCACCCACTCTTTTGTTATATCTTTTTGGCTTAAAATTTTAGCTTTGTTGTAAAACTGATCAAAACCTTCGTAAAATTCGCCATTTTTTTGCTCGACTAAAATTTTTAAAGCCCCATAATGTTTTTTTCTAAAATTTTCATTATTTTGCAAAGTAATACCTTGTAAAATTTTTAGCCTACTTTTTGCCACATCACCGCTAACATCGCTTTTTAGTGTAGCTGAGTGCGTATCACGCCTTGGCGAATAGACAAAAGCATGCAGGTGTGTGATAGGAAATTTCTTAAAATTTTCCAAAGCCTCTGCCCATATCTCCTCACTCTCTCCTGGATGTCCCACGATGTAGTCCGTACCAAGTGCAAAGCCGAGTGAGCTAAGCTCATTAAAAAGCTCCAGATCACTAAATGCGTCATTGCGTCTTCGCATGATCTTTAGCATAGCCTGACTCGTGTGCTGAAGTGCGATGTGCAAATGACGCTCCAGCCACTCTTCTTTTAAAATTTCTCTAAAGCTCTCATCTATCTGGCTTGGCTCAATGCTTCCAAGCCTAATGCGTCTAATGCCAGAAATTTTACCTAAGTTTGCCAAAAGCTTACCAAGAGAGCTATTTGTATCTTTACCGTAACTGCCTATGTTTGTGCCAGTTAGTACGAGCTCATTATAGCCGTTTTGAGCTAAAATTCTTGCCTCTTTTAGTATCATAGCCTCATCCATGCTTCTAGCCTTGCCACGAACTGAAGGGATGATGCAGTAACTGCAGTTAAAGTTGCAGCCTTCTTGAATTTTTATAAAAGCCTTTGTGTGATTTTCATAATTTGTAACTATATTTTTATCAACTGAGTTTAAATTTCCAAGCTCAAAAAATGGCTTTTCTTGCTTTAAAAGCTCATTTAGATCGCTCTTTTTACTAGCTCCAAGTACGCCAAATATACCGCTGTTAAATAGCTCTTTGCCCTTACTAACCGCGCCACATCCAGTCAGCACTACCTTTGCCCCGCGCCTTTTTACGCCGTTTATGTAGTTTCTGACACCGCTATCAGCAGAATTTGTAACAGTGCACGAGTTTATGACCACAATATCAGCAGCATCTTCATCATTTGTGATCTCGTAGTCCTTGATGTAGCTTTTTAAAAGCTCGGTATCATAGATATTTGTGCGACATCCAAATGTTTTAAAAAATATCTTTTGCATTAAGAATTTTCACTCTCTTGCTCGCTGTGAGCGGTGTGATCGCTTGGATTTTCTTTTTTGCCTATAAACATAGTTTGTGTTGGATAAGCGATCTTTATATCATCTTGAGCTAAAAATGCTTCTATAATCTCAGCGCTAATAGTACTTCTAAGAGCCAAAGTCGCATAAGAATTTGCCATATACCAGCATGAGACATTTATACCATAAGGCTCAAAAAATGTATAAATTCTTGGCTCGACGTTTGGATTTTTGATGCTGTACTGGCTTCTTAGTTTATTCATTTGACGTTTTGCGATATCAGTGTAGCCTTTTGAGTATTTTTTAACGACATTTCTTGCTAGATACACAGCTTTTTTATGATTGCTATCAAAGCTTATAACGATATCTATACCATCCCAAACGGTCTTCATACCATAATGAGCATAGTTTGCGATGAGGTCGGTAAAGATATAGTTATTTGGTACAAAGATAATTCTACCTGCACGGCGGTTTGTCTTATAAGTCGAGTAACTAACATCCTCAAAAACAGTCAGCCTAAGCAAAGAGATATCGATCACATCGCCCACAAATTCACTGCCATCATGAAGCACTCTGATCCTGTCACCCACATGTATAGAGCCGCCAAACATGATCACCATCCAGCCAAGCATACTCATAAACATATCTTTCATCGCAATGGCGATACCAGCTGAAGCAAAACCTAGCACGGTTACTAGATATGTGACGTTTTCGATATACGAAAAGAGTAAGATTATGATGATAACGGTGATATTTAAAACGTTTAAAAATTTATTGACTGTGTAAAATCTCTCATTATCAGTAATCGTTCTTTTAACAATAAATTTAGCGATAAATGTTAGCCCGATTGTCAAAAGGATGATGATAGCTGTATAGCCCATACTTAAAAACTGAGCTTTTATATCAGAGGTGGTTAAATTTATAGCCTCATCAGCCCTTTTTTCATAGACATTATAAGTTGTATCAGCGATCTGTTTTGCCGCTTTAAAGTCACCTATTTCTTGTTTTACCAAGTTTAGGCTTTCTCTATTTTGCTCATTTTCTTCAATCAAATTTAGTCTATTTAGTAAATTCTCTTTTGTTTCAAGCTTTTCTAAAAGCGTATCAAGCTCTTTTATATGCCTTTGATACTCGATCTTATCGCTCTTTATCTTTTTGATATACGAAAAGCCAGATATAAGTGCAACAGGACTTGTTATCCTTGGTGGAGTATCCATTTCAGGAGCTGCTAGCATATTTGAAAATGGCGTTTTTTCATACTCTTTTAGTAAATTTATCTGCTCTTTTAGAGTTTGGATTCTCTTTATGATATCGCTGCCTCTTCTTGAGCTTTTGTCCAGTTTCTTTAGTTCATTTTCATTTTTTTCAAGCTCATCAATAAGTCTTTGATAAGTGTTATAGTTAGCATATCTTGTGATCCAGATATTGTTTTTTAGGGAGTTATCTAGATTTGAGATATCTTTTACAAGCTCATTATTTTGTAAATTTTGTGAGATATTTTGCTCAAGCGTAACGTTTTCTTCAGCATAAATGGCAAAACAAAAAAGTAGTAAAGCTATGATCTTTTTCATTTAAATTCTCTTAAAATTTTTAAAACGTCTTCTTTTTTGACGTCATTTTTGATAATCGCACTGCCGATTTTATCTGCAATGATAAAATTTATCTTATCATCTTTTGTCTTTTTATCCATAAAAAATGCCTCGTAAAATGCATATTCATTTTCTATTTTGTAGCTTACTGGAAGGCCAAATTTTACCAAAACCTGTTTGATATCCTCTGCCTGCGCCTCGCTCAAGAGGCCTAGTTTTACACTTAAGCGATTTGCCATATTTATGCCTATCGCCACTGCTTCGCCGTGTAAAAATTCTTTGTAATTTGTCTCATTTTCTATAACGTGAGCGAAGGTATGTCCGTAGTTTAGGATGGCCCTTAAGCCTTTTTCTTTCTCATCTTGCTCAACCACTTTTGCTTTTAGATTTACCGACTTTTCGACTAGCTTGGCTAAATTTTCATCATCTAAATTTACACTCTTTAGCCAATCAAACATCTCTTTATCAAAGGTTATCGCCATTTTTAAAGCCTCAGCCACGCCAGCTGCAAATTCTCTCTTTGGCAACGTTTTTAAGAAATTTATCTCGCAAAAAACTGCCTTAGGCTGACAAAAAGAGCCTATTAAATTTTTGCCAAATTTATTATTCACTCCAGTTTTTCCGCCCACACTCGCATCAACTTGTGCTAGAAGCGTGGTTGGGATATTTATGAAATTTATCCCCCTTTCATAGATACTCGCCGCAAAGCCAGTCATATCGCTTATGACACCACCACCAAAGGCGATTAGCGTAGATGAGCGATCAAATTTACTCACAAAAAGCTGCTCTAAAATTTGCTCTATCGTTGTTAAATTTTTATACTCCTCGCCGTCTGGAACGCTTATGATAAATTTCTCATCGCACTTTAAAACGCTAAGTAGCTTTTCAAGATGAAGCCCCGCTACTTTAGCGTTTGTGACGATGCCAACCTTGCCTTTTATCTCTAGTCTCTCAAGCTCGTTTATATAAATTTTATAGCTTGATGCTTTTTCTTTAAGATTTAAATTTATCTGCATTTTTACTCACTTACTGGTACAAAAAGCTGTGCATTTTGGCTTAGTTTTTTATAAAGCCTATTTAAATTTGTCGATAAAAAGGCAAATGCCCCACCATTTGCCACGCTTTTAGTAAACATTACAAAATGAAGCAAATCTTTTGTACTTTTTAGTTTTACAAGCGGATTTTTAAGATTGTGATTTTCTATCTTTATACGCTTAGAAAATAGCGCGCTAATGCTTTCAAAATGCTCTCTTAACGCCTCATCATCGCTATGCTTATTATCAAAATAGTAAAATTTCATCTCCAAATCAAGCTGTGCACAGCAGTCTGTTATCACAGCTGATTGATTCTCCACTTCTTGGCTTTGATCGCCTAGTATAACGCCCTCTTTTATATTTGAGAGCAAAATTTTACCCGTTTTTAGCACTGGAAGTTTTAGCTCGTAAAACAGCTTTTTAAATTTAAAAAAGTATTTATCGTCGCTTAAGATTAGGCCGATGTCGTGCTTTAAAACATCATATTTTATAGATTTGTTATCACTATTAAAATAATCCATCAAAACGATGATATTTTTCTCTTTTATCGCTTTTAAAGTATCTAAATTTTCACCTAAAGTTGGATTTATCACTCTAAAAAAAAGGCGTTTATTATTTAGCTTTGAATGCAAATACAAGCTATCCTTTATGAGCTTGCTAACACGTTCTTTATCCATTGAGATCATATCGATCAGCACATAGATGTTGCTACCAAACGGGCTTGGAAACTGCCCACTTTCACGCTTGATCGAGCGATAAACATTTTGAAGCACATTTGGATCACCAACGATTAGTAATATATCGCTTGGCTGTATCATTACATTTGGCTTTGGCAAGATGATCTCGCTGCCTCGATATATGAGAGCTATTCGCCATTTTTTTTGAGCTACCGAGCTGATGTGACGATACATATAAGAGCTACCTATTGGTACCTTAACTTCCATGATCTCACCCTCGCTAAGCCCGATATTATCGGCTAAAACTGGCAGATCTGGTAAATAGTCCATAAGCCTTGATGCTGCAATATCTCTGATATCAACTACACTTAAGTGTTTATCGCTTGCAAATATTTCTTTGCATTTTTCATCAAGCTCCCATGAGCTCATAAAAACAGTCTCGGTCTTTGTACTGATCTGTCTTAAATTTTCATAAACAGCAATCGCCTCATTTTTATCATCGCAAACTATACAAAACTGACTAAAATAGCCATCACTCACGCTTTTTAGCTTTGAGAGGCTAGTTGGGTCAAACTGGTAAAATGTAAAATTTTCATAATTTGATTTTTGGCTGTAATCCTCACTTGAAACAACGATATAGTGGTGCAAATTTGATTTTGTTTCAAGCAGTCTGTTTAAAAAATTTCTTGCGAAAGTTCCATCTGCGATTATTAAAATTTTCTTCATCAATTCTCCGTATTTTAAAGCTCACATTATAACAAAAGGTCTTTAAAATAAGCTATTTTGGCTATAAATTTAAAAATTTACAGCCAAGAAAATTTAAGAGATTATTTCAGAGATTAGCGTATCTATTGCTAAATTTGTAGCCTTATTTATCGTATCAAAAATAGTACTTGAGCTTGGATCTGGACAAAAAATTTCTTTTGTGATCATGCCAGATTTTAGCGAAGTGTTTACATTAAATAGCTCGTAAGCTAGCGAAACTTCGGCTTTGTCGCCTCTTATCTGAAGAGAGATGATGCTTACTTTTAGTCTAAGATCTTTTGCATTTGGTGAAAATATCGGCTTAGCAGCACAGTTTGAATAAAGCCCTTTTACAAGCGATTTATAGACCATTTCGCTTGGCTCAGAGACAAATTTAGCATCACTTAGGTATCTGATTTTGTTATTTTCAGCCACAATCAAAATTTTTCTAGTATCAACCATATCAAGAGCACTCACATTTTCGATAAATACATTTTTTAGCTCTTTTTGCTTATTTTCAGCCGAGCACTCTTTGTTTGAGTAGTGAATTTCATACATAGTTGCCATTGGCACGTCGGTCTTTAGCGAGCAGCCAAAAAATAAAAACGTAGCTGCTAGAAAGATTAAATTTCTCATTTTTTATCTCCTTTGTCATTTGGCACTGGATTTGTAAAGAAAAACTCGTAAGGATTATCTTCAAGCCTTTGAAGCGCACCCCTAAACTCACGAAGTGTCTTGTCAAATCCATTTAAAAACTCGCTAGCCTCTCTAAGTAGCGGAGAGAGCGTATTTCTAAGGTCATATTCGCCGTTTTTTACCTTTTGAGTTACGATATCTTGAAGCGAGCTATAGCCATTTACAGCTGAATTTGCTGAAACAAAAACTGAATTTGCACTAGCAATTAGCTTGTTTAAATTTTTAGCAAGCTCTTTTGTGTCGGTTTTGTTTAAGCTATCGGTGAAATTTTTTACATTTTTAACAATGCTATCAACCTCGCTTAGACCATTTTCATCAGTTAAAACCTGTGTAAATTTATCGATATTTCTTAGGATTGACTCGATGTGAGAGATATTTTCAGCTGAGAAAAAGCCATCAACTTTATCAAGGGTTTGATTTATCTTTAAAGTGATGTTTTCAGCGTTGTTTCCAAGCTTTGAAAGAAGACTCTCTTCAAGCTTTAAGATAGGCTTATCACCTGGTTTAAAATCCTTCGTGCCTCGACTTATATTTATACTAGCCACACCACTAATTGCCTGAACTTCGATACTTGCTATGCTATCAGCCTTTATAGGCAGATCCTCTCTTATCTTCATCGTGATGTTTATAAGAGCGTTTTTGTCATCGACAAAATTTATATCACTAACGCTTCCTGCTGGCACGCCGATAAATTTAACCGTAGAATCAACCTTTAGCCCGCTTGGCAGTTCGCTTGTGTGGATGTAATACTCCTTAAAATCAACCTTCGTGTTATTTTTGCTAGTCATCCACCAGATAAATATCGCAAAAGCTGTAAGGCATGCTATGAAAAACATGCCAACAATGGTATAAGAATTTCTATTTTCCATCTACTTTTTCCTCATTTTAAATAGCTCTTCAAGCGGGTTATTTTCAAGATGCTCAAGCTCTTTTATATCTCCCTCAAAGGCTATCTTTTTGTTATCTATTATCAAAAATCTATCCAAAATATCAAAAATGCTATCGGCATCATGCGTCACCATAACGACGGTTACACCGATGCTATCACGAAGCTCTTTTATGAGTGCATCCATCTGACGTGAGCTAACAGGATCAAGACCGCTATTTGGTTCGTCCAAAAATAGCACCCTAGGGCTTAGCACCAAGGCTCTTGCAAGCGCAGCCCTCTTTTTCATACCGCCACTTAGCTCGCTTGGATAGAGCATCGAAACCTCTTTTTTAAGCCCCACCTTTTGTATCCAAAACATCGCTATCTCATCGATCTGGCGCTTGTTAAATTTAGAGTACTCATGGAGCAAAACGCCCACGTTATCAAGGATCGTCATCGAGCTATAAAGTGCGCCAAATTGAAACATCGTCCCACTTTTTAGCTTTATCTCTTGCTGCTCATCAGAGCCGCTTTTCCACATATTGACGCCATCAAAAAATATATCGCCCTCGCTTGGCTTTTTTAGATATATCATCGTCTTCATAAGCGTCGTTTTACCAGCACCACTGCCGCCTAAAAAGCCGTAAATTTCAGCTTCTTTGACGCTCCAGCTCACATTATCGTGCATGATCTTATCGTCATAACTTGTCGTTATGTTTTTTCCAACTATTATCTCATTCATATTTTTAGCCACATAAAAATTATCGCAAAAAAGGCATCAAGCGCGATGACCCAAAATATCGCATTTACAACGCTAACAGTAGTCATCGCTCCAAGGCTTTGGGCGTTTTGACTAACACCAAACCCCCTCATGCACCCAATGATCGCTATTACCGCACCAAAAAACGGCGCTTTTATCATGCCAACAGCAAAGTGCCTAAGCTCGACCATCTCGCGAAATCTATTTAGATAGTCACTAAAGCTAATATCAAGTATCGTTTGGCAAATGATCATCTGCCCTAAAATGCTTATAGCGTCTGCTATAAAGATGATGACTGGCACGCAAAGCACCATGGCAATGATGCGTGGCAGCACCAAAAAGTTAAAGGGCTCAAAGCCCATCGTCTTCATCGCGTCTATCTCTTCAGTTAGCTTCATAGCGCCAATTTGTGCGGTAAAACTAGAGGCTGACCTGCCTGCCACAACGATAGCAGCGATGAGCGGGGCCACCTCTCTAAGAGTTAGTATACCCATGATCTCAACTATAAATATACTTGCCCCAAAGCTTGCAAGCATCGCACTACCAAGATATGCGAGCACGACGCCTATCAAAAAAGCGGTTAGCGAGACTATGAAAACGGCATTTACACCGCCATCTTTTATGTAGTTGCTAAATTCTCTAAACCTTAAATTTGCAGGATTAAATAAAATCCTCACGCTTTTTATCAAAAACTCGCCCAAAAACGAGCCAAACTCAAGCAAATTTACAAATCCCTCGCAAATTTTCTCTCCCAAGCGTGAGAAAAAATTTAGGCTATTGTCCGGTGGCATGTAGTTAAAGTCGATCTTCTCGTCATTTAAAAGATCAATCATCGCCTTTATCTTCTCATCATTCGTGATGATCTCAAATTTCTTACCATTTAGTGCATTTCTTAAAAGTATCAAAACAGCGTAATCAATGCTTTTTAGCTCACTAAAGTCAAATTTAACATTGCCGTTAAGTTTTTGGATTTTTTTAAAAATGCTTTGTAATTTTTTTGCATCTTTATAGCTAAACTCACCTATAAATTTTATAGTCTGAGCGCCATTTGCCACTACAAAAATGACATCATTTTTCTTTTGCAAAAAGTTCCTTTGCCTTAAAATTTCTAGATTATATTATAAATTTTGTTAAAATAGAAAATCAAAAAATTTAAGGATTTAGATGAAATTTGAAGTTATAAAAAAAGATGGAAATGCAAGGCGTGGTATCCTAACAACTGCCCACAGCGTGATACAAACGCCAGTTTTCATGCCAGTTGGCACGGTTGGCGCGGTTAAAAGCTTAGACGCCTTTGATATGAGTGAAATTTTAGACGCAAAGATAATTTTAGCAAACACATATCATATGTACTTGCGCCCTGGTGGCAAGGTCGTGCGTGAGTTTGGCGGACTTCATGGATTTTCTAAGTTTGAGCGCTCGTTTTTAACAGATAGCGGCGGATTTCAGGCATTTTCACTTAGATCAAACACCAAAAATGATGATGGTGGGATAAAATTTAAAAGCCATATCGACGGCAGTACGCACTATTTCACGCCAAGATCCGTCCTTGACGCGCAGTACGATCTAGGCAGCGACATTATGATGATACTTGATGATCTAGTCGCCTTGCCTGCTGAGCCAAAAAGAATCGATCTAAGTATAAAACGAACGATAAAATGGGCAAAAGAGGCGATTGATTATCACAAATTTATGCAAAGCAATGGCGTTGGCTTACAGCAAAATATCTTTGGTATCGTTCAAGGAGGCACCGACTATGAGGCGCGTAAATTTTGCGCGCAGGTGCTAAATGAGATGCCATTTGACGGCCTTGCGATAGGAGGGCTAAGCGTTGGCGAGAGCAACGAGGCGATGTATGACACTGTTGAGGCGGTTATGCCATTTATGGATGAGCTAAGACCGCGTTATCTAATGGGCGTTGGTACACCTGAAGATCTCGTGGAAAACGTAGAGCGAGGCGTTGATATGTTTGACTGCGTTATGCCAACAAGAAACGCAAGAAACGGCACACTCTTTACTAGCTTTGGCAAGATAAATATAAAATCAGCGAAATTTATAAACGACCACGCGCCAATCGACCCGCAGTGTCAGTGCTATACCTGCAAACGCTACTCAAGAGGCTATCTAAATCACCTTTTCAAGGCGAGGGAGCTCACATTTTTTAGACTAGCAAGTCTTCACAACCTGCACCACTATCTAAATTTGATGAAAGAGATGAGAGAGGCGATAGAAAGAGGCGAATTTGCCAAATTTAAGAAAAATTTTTATGCTAAAAGGGTAAAAAATGAGCTATAAAAGTTCAGTTTGTGGATATTTTTATGGCGATGAATACGACTATATTTTACTTGTTTCTTTTACGCAAAAGCAAAGCTATAAATTTTTATTTAAAAATGGCAAAATTTACAAAGAAGATTTTGATCACGAATGCGATAAAAACGAGTTTGAAGCGGCTCTTAAAAAACTATGTAATGAATATGCAAACAAAATTTTAGAACATCAAGAAGAACTAAACGAGTATGAAAAAATTTATGCTAGTCGAAAAAACTTTAATCAATTTATCAAAAGACACCACTTTTTAAAATACGAGATTAGAAAATTTCAAAACAAGATATCTCATTTTTATGAAACCCTTTCGATTTGTCAAAGCGAGCAACAAAATTTAAAAAAAGAGCTTAAAAATAGTACTCATGAGGCAAATGTTTTTAGAACAATGGCTAATGAATATGCCTGCAGAATCGATGATATTTATACATTTATACAAAGTATAAAAAACGACAAAATCAATCAAAACATTTACATTTTAACAATGATATCGGCTGTAATGCTACCACTAAATCTGATAACTGGGTTTTTTGGTATGAATACACAAGGCCTGCCATTTAATGAAACTAAAAATGCTACTATAATAGTTGTATCAATAATGTTTGGAGTAATTCTTTGTTTTGTTATTTTTTTATTTTGGTATACAAATAAGAAGAAGTAGAAAATAAATAAATTTAGTATATGAGGTATCTGAAACTTTATATAGAAATTTTTTATATATTTTAAATTTTTATAGACTAGTGGTAAAAACAATAAAAATAAATAGATTTTTTTAATATTAAAAAACAAAAAAATATTTAAAAAAATTAAATTTAAAAAGAAGATTAAAAGTCCTGAATAGACTTCAGGACAGATAGTAAGATTATTTTCTAAGTTCGCGGATTTTAGCAGCTTTACCACGAAGGTCACGTAGATAGAATAATTTAGCTCTTCTAACACGACCTTTTCTAAGAACTTTTATCTCTTCGATTGAGTCACTAAAGATTGGAAAAATTCTCTCAACGCCAACACTATTAGCGCCAATTTTTCTAATGATAAATGTTTCGCCGGTACCGCTACCACGTCTAGCTATACAAATACCTTCAAAATTTTGAATTCTAGTTTTATCGCCTTCGTGAATACGAGTAGCAACGCGTAATGTATCTCCTGCACGGAAGTCAGGAATATTTTTACTAGCAATTTGAGCATTTTCAAATGCTTCAATGTATTTATTTCTCATGTTTTTCCTTATTTATGTGGCTTAAGCTTTTGATATAAATCAGGGCGAAAGAACCTTGTTTTGCAGTGAGCCATCTTATTTTTTAAAGTGTGGATTTTAGCATGGTTACCCTTTAAAAACTCTGAAACCACAAAGATTGATCTAAAATTATCAGGCTTTGTAAAAGATGGGGCTTCAAGCAAATTATCCTCAAAACTCTCAACTTCAAGGCTCATATCGTTTCCTAAAACTCCAGGTACATTTCTTGATATTGCATCGCTCATACAAAGCGCAGGAAGCTCTCCACCAGTTAAAACAAAATCACCTATACAAAAAACTTCATCTGCCCAAAGCTCAACAACTCGTTCATCAAGGCCTTCATATCTACTGCAAACAAAACAAATGTGATCTTTTTTAGAAAGCCTCTTTGCGTCATTTTGATTAAATTTTTTACCAGCTGGCGTTAAAAATATCACATGAACATTTTTATCTTTTTCTTTTAGAAATTTGATCGACTCATCCAAAGGCTGTGGAAACATCAAAAGCCCTGCTCCACCTCCGATCATATAATCATCAACTTTATTGTGTTTATCGTTAGTAAAATTTCTTGGATTTATGAAATCAATTTCTATAAATTTATTATTAATCGCACGTTTTAAAATAGAATCACAAAAATAAGGTTTAACTAAATTTTCAAAAAGCGTAATAAATGTAAATTTCATGAATTTTCTAAAATGTCTCTAGCACCTTTTACCAAAATCTCTTCACTATTCAAATTTACACTTATAATAAAATGCTCTAAATATGGAATGTAAAAATTCTTTGGTTTACCACCCAAGGTAAGCTCTTCGTCTGTTTTTATGCATAAAAGTGAATTTGCAAAATTATCTTGGATATCTTCTACAATACCCAAAATTTCACCATTTTCTATAACTTTTAAACCAATAATATCAAACTGAAAAAATTCATTTTTTTTTAATTTGCAGTTTTTTCTAGTGAGCTCTTTTGTGGTATATATAGTTCTATTTACAAGCGTTTTAGCAAGATCTAAGTCATCAAATTTTTCAAATAAAACCAGCTCTTTTTGTCTATTGTAGTCTTTTATGGTCAGCTGATCATTGTTTTTATCAAAAAAGGTTGCACCTTTTTTAAACTGTTCTGGGAAGTCGCTCTTATTGTGAAGCTTTAAGTAGCCCTTTAAACCAACACATCTTCCGATGGTAGCGACTTCAACAATATCACTATTCAATAGCTTTTACCGTTACTCTATAACTTGTATTATCTTTGGCTTTACAACCAATAATAACGGTCTTTATAGCGTTTATCATTTTGCCATCTTTACCGATAAGTTTTCCTGTATCAACCTTATCGGCACTTATAATTATCTCAGCAAAATTTTCACCAAGTTCCTGACGATCAACACTTACTTTATCAGGAAAATCAGCAATCAACTTGGCATATTCGTATAAAAAATTTTTAACCATTATTTTGTAATTTGTGCAACTCTATCGCTAAGTTTAGCACCGACGCTTTTCCAGTAGTCTAATCTCTCTTTGTTGAAATTTATAACATTTGGCTCAACCATAGGGTTGTAATAACCAATGCTCTCTATCCAACCGCTGTCGCGTCTTTTTCTGCTATCTGTAACAACTATACGATAAAAAGGTCTTTTTTTGCGTCCCATTCTTGTTAGTCTTACTACTGTTGCCATATTATATTTCTCCTCTTATTTTTAAATAAAGCTTAAATTTAGATAACAAATATCCAAATTTAAACCCTTTTATCAAACAGGTCTTTTTAAATTTGCTTGAGAAAGCATATTTGCGAGTCCTTTTGCTCCACCTTTTCCTGAAAATTTCTTAGCAAGTTTTGAGGCATTTTCAAACTGCTTTAAAAATCGATTTACCTCTATCTGAGAAAGTCCAGAACCAGCCGCTAAACGTCTTTTTCTACTATTATTCAAAAGTTCAGGATTTTCACGCTCTTTTTGCGTCATAGAGTTTATCATAGCCTTAATATGTAAAATTTCTTTTGAATTATCAAGATCTATATCTTTTATCTGATTTGCTATGTTTGAAAGCCCAGGTATCATCCCCATCAAAGACTTCATACTGCCAAGCTTTTTAACACTTTCCATTTGATCTAAAAAGTCATTAAAGTTAAACTGACCTTTTTTTATCTTTTGATTTAGACGTTTTGCCTCTTTTTCATCAATAATAGTCGATGTCTTCTCGACCAAAGTAGCTAGGTCGCCCTCACCCATTATACGGCTTACGATACGGTCTGGTATAAAGCTCTCGATATCGGCTACTTTCTCGCCAATACCGACAAATCTAAGTGGGATATTTAGCTGTTTAGCGATACTGATAGCTACGCCGCCCTTTGAGTCAGAGTCAAATTTAGAAAGGATAACTCCAGAAATTCCTAAAATTTCATTAAAACTTGTAGCTGTTTTTACAGCATCTTGTCCACTCATAGCGTCAGCTACATAGAAAATTTCATGTGGATTTATAGCATTTTTTACATCTTTTATCTCTTGCATCAACTTTTCATCGATCGCAAGACGACCAGCGGTATCCACCAAAAGCACATCATAAAGGCCACTTTTTGCTTTTCCTAGTGCTTCTTTTGCTACTTTTATAGGATTATTTTCATTTTCTATAAAGAAAAGATCGATCTCATTTGCAACGCAGAGCTGTCTTAGCTGCTCAACTGCTGCTAATCTTTGCAAGTCACAAGCCGCAACTAAAACTTTTTTCTTTCTTAATTTTAGATAGTTTGCAAGCTTGATAGTTGTCGTTGTTTTACCACTACCTTGCAAACCAGCCATCAAAACAATGGTCGGTGCAACTGGTGCATAGACAAAGCCTTGATTGCCAGGAGCTGTTAAGATAGTCGTTAAATTTGACTTGATCGCATCCAAGAAATTCTTTTGACCAACACCAGTTTGCTTTAGTTCGCTTTCGATAGACGCGAGCAGATCTTTGGTGACTTTATGGTGAACATCAGCTTTTAAAAGAGCTTTTTTGAGCACGTCAAGTGCGTTTTTTAGAGCTTTTTCGTCATCTACAAAACGTATCTTGCTAACAGCCAATCTAAAAGACTCGCTAATTTGTTCGAACACTAATCACCTTTCTAAGTTGTTATTAAAGGGCGTATATTACTAAATAATTTCTTTATTGCTCTTTAAATTTCAAATTTATTAGATAGCTCAAATCCAAGAGTATTAAATTCTTTTGGGATCGGCGCTTTAAATTTATAGTTTAAAAGAGCGATAGAATAGGCATGCAAAAACATTCTATTTGCCCTATTTTTGCCATATTTCTCATCGCCAACGATAGGTAAATTTAAACTAGCCAAATGCACTCTTATCTGATGCGTCCTGCCTGTTTTTATGGCAACTTTTACAAGCGTTTTTTTACCTGTAACCATGAGTGGCGAAATTTCACTGATCGCTTCTTTGCCATCTTTTGATATCTTTGAAAAGGCGCCATTTTTATTTTTTATCGTTAAGATCGGCTCATTTACGACCACTTCCTCGCTCATGATACCCCTAACTGCGGCCACATAATTTTTCTCAACCTTCATCTTTTTAAACTCATTTATAGCAAGTGCTGCAAATTCGTCATTTTTTACAAGAAGCAGCACGCCACTTGTATCCTTAT
Source organism: Campylobacter concisus (assembly GCF_003048405.1). Lineage (NCBI taxonomy): Bacteria > Pseudomonadati > Campylobacterota > Epsilonproteobacteria > Campylobacterales > Campylobacteraceae > Campylobacter > Campylobacter concisus. The sequence goes on from NZ_PIQS01000002.1 coordinate 100,492, forward strand.
CGAGCCTATGAAGGAGTGGAAATTTATAAATTTGACTGATTTTTTCGCTAGTTATAGCAGCAGGCTTATTTATGGCTATTAAATTTTCATCTTCAAATATAACGCTTGGTTTTGGCATCTCTTCGACGTTAAATTTAGTATTTTCACTCATTAGCGCTCGAGCTATCATCACCTTTTGCCCCTTAGCATAGACTAGACCACTATCTATTAGCTCCTTTGCCTCATTGTTTGAGATATTTTTTTGTTTGGCTAAAATTTTATACGCTTTTTCTTCACTCATAAAGTGCTCCTTATATCTTCTATGATCGTATCAGCGCTGGCCTGTACGGCGATCTTGCTCTTTTTGGCACCACTATCTATTATGCCGCCGATCTCGCTAGCTTTTGCGATATAGATGTTTTCAACTAAGCCAAATAATGCCTTTTGGTTAAATATAAACTCGCCACTTATTATCACTGGGTTAAATTGTGCGCACTCGATTGGGTTATGCCCGCCAATATTTGGCACAAAACTGCCTCCAAGCACTACTATATCGCTAATAGCATAGACATTTACAAGCTCGCCTAAAGTATCAAGCAAATTTATCTTTGCTTCAAATTTATGCGTTTGGCTAAATTTAGCAAAGCTAAAATCATGTTTTTTAGCGTAATCGCTCGCTAGCTTTTCAACCTCTGCAAATCTCTCAGGATGGCGCGGTGCGATGATTAATAGATCATTTTCTTTTAAATTTAAATTTTCTAAAATCATCTCTTCTTCGCCAGCGTGAGTACTTGCTAGCACGATTACTCTAGCTTTTGGCTTTTCATAAACTCTACTCACACTTGGCAAAAATGCAGCTTTTATGTTACCAACGACCTCTATCTCGCCTGCTCCAAGTGACTTTAGCCGCTCTTTATCAAGCTCGCTTTGGGCGTAAATTTTATCTATAAATTTAAAAAGATATCTATAGAAAAAGCCAAATTTCAAGTAGCTTTTGTAGCTTCTGTCTGAAATTCTCGCATTTATTAATATCACACGGCTGCCTTTTAGCTTTGCCATGAAAACTAGCATAAGCCAAAGCTCAGCCTCAAAAATAACTAAAATTTTGCTCTTTTTTAGCCAAAACGGCAAAAAAATTTCAAACGGTAAAAATCTCGCGTTAGAGCAAATTTTACTTGCCGCTTCAAAGCCAGTATTTGTCACTACACTTATGGCTTTGCTGTCAAATTTTTGCATCAAAGGTTTAAGTGCTTGCACTTCACCAAACGAGCAAGCGTGAAAATGCACATCTGCATCTTGAAATTTAGGATTATTAAAGAGGAAAAAACGTGCTGGAATCGACTTATGATACTTTTTTTTAAAACTTAAAATAAATAGTAGGATAGCCCCAAAGAGATAGAGTATTGAGGCTAGAAAGTAATATATTATTATCACGAAATGTGTTATTGCTCTTGTTTATATAAGATTCTGCCACAATGCGGACATGTAACGATATCTTCGCCCTTGATAACAGCAGAGAAAGTTTTGTCGTTTATCTGCATAAAGCAACCATAACAAGCTTGTTTTTTTACAGGAACAACGGCTGTGTTGTGAGCCCATTTTCTAATTTTTTCATAAAATGCTAGAATTTTTTGATTCATAGTGGCGATAAGCTTGTCTTTTTTAGCATAAACTTCTTTACGTTCTTTTTCGATATTTTCAAGCTCAGATGAAGTTTTGCTTTTTATATTTTTTAAATTCTCTTCAAGTTCAGCTTTTTTTGAACCAAGCTCATCTTTTTGACTGTTTTTACTATCTATTAGCTTCTCAAGTCTAGCAATCTCTTCATTTGCAGCCTCAAGTTGCTCTTTTGCAATATCTTCTTCAAGACTTAGAGCTTTTATCTCCTTTTCGCTTTTTGCACTTGAGCTTTTTTTAGCTACATCTTTTATCTTTGCGCTAAACTCGGCAATATGAGCATTTGTGCCTGATTTTTGAGACTTTAAGTCATTCACCTCTTCATCTAGTCTTTCTATATTGACCGTTATGGTTTCGCACTCTTCTTCTATATTTTTATAAGCCTTTTCTATGTCTTGAATGCGTGGTATAAAGCCATCTATTTGTTTATCAAGATCAGATAATTCAACTAATTGTTGTAAGTATTTATTCATAATGTTTCCTTTTTTGTTAGCAATATGTAAATGGATTTTTGGAATTGCGTATTATAACTTCAATTTTCAGATTTTGCAAATATTTTGCTAAAAAATCACCAAAATAACGTTCACTTTCATAGTGATTTATATCGATTAAATTTAGCCCATTTTCCTTTGCATAAAGAGCTTGATGATACTTTAGATCACCAGTCAAAAAGACGTCTGCTTTGACTTCTTGGATGAGATCTGCGCCACTTCCAGTGCAGATACAAATTTTAGAAATTTCATCTTTTGCATGAACCACTCTTAAATTTTCTAATCCAAGTTTTTCTTTTACAAATTTACAAAGCTTGCTAAATTTCATCTTCACATCAGCGTAGATCAAAAAACTCTCTTTGCTTGAAATTTCAAGCCCCAAAACCTGCGTTACAAATTTTTCATTTAAAAATGCAAGGTCAGCATTTGTGTGAAGCGAGATGAGCGAGATATTTTTTATCATCATCTCTCTTATGAGTGAGCTTGGATAAAGGCTGTAGTCTAGGCTCTTTAGCCCCTTAAAAATGAGCGGATGGTGAGTGATGATGAGCGAATTTGGCAAGACATTTTGCAAAAGTTCGCTATCTAGATCAAGGCTTAGATAAATTCGCTCAAATTCACTATCAAATGAGCCAACTTGAAGGCCACTATTATCCCAAGGCTCTTGGCTCGCAAACGGGCAAATTTCATCTAAAATTTTATAAATTTCAGCTATTTTCATAAAATTTTACTTTTGCTCTAGGCTCTCTTTATAAGTTAGCGCACACTCTTTGGCCAGCTCGCGGATTTTTAAAATGTAGTCTTGCCTTTGCGTTACGCTGATGGCTCCGCGCGCGTCAAGGACATTAAAAGTATGCGCTGCTAGCATACAATAATCATACGCAGGCAGCGAAATTTTAGCCTCCAAGCAGCGTTTGCACTCGTTAAATGCATTTTCAAACTGGTTAAAAAGCATATCAACATTTGCCACTTCAAAGTTATATTTACTCCACTCAAATTCGCCCTGTTTATGCACGTCGGCGTATGTTACGATATTACCATTCCTATCGTCCCAAACGATATCGTAGACGCTATTTACATCTTGTAGATACATGGCCAAACGCTCAAGGCCGTATGTTATCTCACCAGAGATTAGCTCGCATGCGATGCCACCCACTTGTTGAAAATACGTAAACTGAGTCACTTCCATGCCATCTAGCCAGACCTCCCAGCCTAGCCCCCAAGCGCCCAGCGTCGGGCTCTCCCAGTTATCCTCGACGAAGCGGATGTCGTGATCTTTTAAATTTAACCCGAGCTTTTCAAGGCTTTTTAGATAAAGCTCTTGGATATTTTCTGGACTTGGCTTTATGAGTACTTGAAACTGATAATAAGCGCCTAGGCGGTTTGGGTTTTCGCCGTATCTGCCATCAGTTGGACGGCGGCTTGGAGCTACATATGCAGTCGCCCACGGCTTTGGTCCGAGGCTCCTTAAAAATGTCGCTTGGTGATATGTGCCCGCACCAGCTGGCATGTCGTATGGTTGAAGTATCACGCAGCCTTGCTCTTGCCAATAGTTTTGAAGGGTTAATATTATTTGTGAAAATGTCATTGCTTTCCTTTTAAAATTTTACTTTACATAGTGTATAACTGCACCAGGTCCTAGTGGTAGATCAAAAACGTACCAAAACGACATTAGCACTGTCCAAGAAATTAAAAATGCAACCGTATAAGGAAGCATAATGGAAACTACTGATCCGATTTTTAACTCTTTATTGTATTTTTGCATAAAAGCTACTATCAAAACAAAAAACGGCATCAAGGGCGTTATGATATTTGTAGTAGAGTCGCCTATTCTAAAAGCAGCCTGCGTAAGCTCTGGTGAAAGTCCAAGATTCATAAACATTGGTACAAAAATCGGAGCCATCATCGCCCACTTTGCAGAATCAACAGCTATAAATAAATTTATAAAAGCGATCAAGAAAATAAAAACTATAATAAGGCTAAGTCCAGTTAATCCGACTTCTTTTAGAAAAATAGAACCTTTTATAGAAAGCACTAGCCCAATATTTGAGGTATTAAAAAGATATGTAAACTGAGCTGCAAAAAATATCAAAACCAAAAATCCTGATAGCTCAGAAATAGATTGTTCCATAAATTTTATGGCGTCATTACTGCTTTTTATACTCCTGGCGCCTACACCGTAAGCTACGCCTACCACTATAAAAAGTAACATCATAAAAACGACAATAGAATGCATAAAAGTAGATTTCATAAAGCTTTCATTGCCTTTTGCTCCAAATAAAGAGCCTGAAGGCAAAATAGCCACAAGCAATAAAATTACAAAAACAATCAACGCTATTAGCGAAAATTTTAAGCCACGTTTTTGCTCTGCACTTATCTCACTATGCTCTTTTAGGCTAAAATCACCCAAAAAATCAAATTTACCAAGCCTAGGCTCTACGATTTTATCTGTTACAAACCAGCCAACAAAGACGATCAAAAATGTCGAAGCGATCATAAAATACCAATTTGCAGTTGCTAACACTACATAATCTGGATTTAACACGCTAGCTGCTTGCATAGAAAATGCCGCAAACATAGGGTCATTTGTACCGATTAATAAATTTGCCGACCAGCCACCGCTAACACCAGCAAAAGCAGCAGCTAATCCAGCAATTGGATGGCGACCAAATCCAGCAAATAAAATAGCTCCAAGCGGAATTAGCACGACATAGCCAACCGAGGAAGCAACATTTGACATTACTCCAAGAAAAATAACGATTGGAGTTACCCATATTTTGGAAGATTTTAAGGCAATCTTTGTCATAAGTGCTGACAAAAGTCCAGACTTGTCTGCGATACCAATACCTAGAATAATCGCAAAAACTACTCCCAAAGGATAAAAATTAGTAAAATTTTTAAGCACAGACGAAACAAAAGATCTAAGACTATCAGCAGAAAGCAAATTTATAACATTTGCATTAAGCTGTGATATTTGTCCGTCTTTGATAGCCTGATAGCTTACACCAACGCCCATCTTTTCTAACACAAACGATATTATTATCGTAATAATCGAAAGATATATAAAAAGCATAGTTGGATTTGGCAATTTGTTACCAAAATTTTCGATAAAACTTAAGATTGAACTATTGTTTTTTTTATTCATTTTTCCTAGCCTAAAATAGATATAAAAATTTTTATCTCATCGCTGCCGTAAAACTCAAAATCCGTTTCGTAGGCTCTTTTTAGATCACTACTTTCAAAATATTTCCAAATTTTACCCCAAAATTTTGCTACGTTTTGCGGCTCTCTTGCAAAACTAAAAACGGCGTATTTGCCACTTTTTATCTCTAGAATTTCATCACTTTTGTGGCTTGATCTTGTGCCGATGAAGTTATCGTAATGTCCATTAAGATCGCTTTCATAGTTGCAGTAAACGCTATAAATTTCACTCTTGCCATCATAGTATTCACTCATAAATTTAGACCATAAAGCTGGAATTTTACCCTTGCCGCCTATCTCATCTTCATTTTTAGTGCGAGTTTTTACTCCGTAAATTTCAAAGCTATCCTCTAAATTTATAATCTTCATAAACTACTTTTGCCCGTTAAAATTTTCAACCGCTTGGTTCCACATGAGTTTATATTTTCGTTTTAAAAATTCAACTTCATCTTGTGAAATTTTAAGCTGTTTTGTAAGAGTTTCTACCGTTTTTCTATCTTCGTCATAGAGCTCTTGCATAGAAATAAGCGCCTCTTTTAAAAATTTATTCTCATTTCTTAGGGTTTCAAGCGTCTCATCCTTTGCGTCAAGCACCTTTTCGTGTAAATTTAATATCGTTCCAATCGTCTTTTCAACAAAGCTGATACCATCTTGGCTTTGCGGCTGCAAGGATAAATTTTGCGAAACACTAGGCACCGCGCTCATCGTTCCTTCGCTCGCTTCTATCAAAATTTCTCCATTTTCCTCTTTGGTTTTCAAAACGCCACGATTTATCATATCTTCGATAACTTCACGCTCTAAGTGCACAAGTTTGCAAAATTCATCAACACCAAGATAGGTCTGCACCGCTTCTCCTTTTTACAGTATCACTTCAACCTTTGAAGAGTCTTCCTCTAAGGCCTTTACCTTTGCCTCTCTATCGGCTTTTAGAGCACTTGCCAGACTATCATCTTCAAGAGCTAAAATTTGCACTGCCAAATAGGCTGCATTTATCGCACCAGCCTTGCCGATAGCCAATGTCGCCACTGGCATGCCACTTGGCATTTGCACAGTTGAGTAAAGTGCATCAACGCCGCTAAGAGCTGAGCCTGCCATTGGTATGCCGATCACTGGTTTTGTTGTATTTGCGGCGATCGCACCAGCTAGGTGAGCCGCCATACCAGCAGCTGCGATAAAGACTTTTGCGCCTTTTTTTTCTGCATTTGCGACGTACTCGCTTGTTCTTTTTGGACTTCTGTGAGCTGAGCTGATTATCAGTTCATATTTTACGCCAAATTTTTCAAGAGTTTTTGCCGCCTCGCTAACGATCTCATAGTCGCTTTTACTTCCCATTATAATAGAAACAAATTTCATATTTTCTCCCTTAAAAAGCTAAATTTTGGTAGCTTAATACCAAGACTTATCTCGTTTTCATTGCCGCTATGAATTTCACTCATAACCTTGCCTTTTTTGGTAATGAGCTGCTTAAATTTGATAAATTTCTTGCCATCTTGTGAATAAACCTTTGAGATTTCATTTTCACTATCTTCTATAACCGATCCAGTAGGAGCCACGATCTCGTAGCTATTGCCTGGAAAAATTTTATATTTGCACTTAAAAAACTCGCCATCTTCGCTTATTGCATTTACCTGATGTGTGCCCTCTTCTAGGCTACTAACGTGATTTTGCGTATCGGTTCGCTCATAAGGTCTATGCACCAAGTAGCCATCCGTAAAGCCACGATTTTTCAGCGTATTTATCTCATTTTCATAAATTTGTGCATCAAATTTATCGTCCATGGCATCATCTATCGCCATTTTATAGGCTCTGGCGGTGCAAGCTGCGTAGTACTCGCTCTTTGTGCGACCTTCTATTTTTAAGCTATCTATCACTCCACTATCAACGATCTCTTTGATGTGAGAGATGAGGCAAAGATCTTTTGAGTTCATAATATGAGTGCCATTTTCATCCTCTTCTAAGCGGAAAAGCACACCACTCTCTTCGTTTTTGGCGTAGAGTTCGTATTTAAACCTGCAATCATTTGCACAACTGCCGCGATTTGACATACGTCCGCTTTGCACTGAGCTTACTAAGCACCTACCAGAGTAAGCAAAGCACATCGAGCCATGTACAAAAATTTCAATATCAAGAGTTGGAATTTCCTCTTTTATCTTTATGACATCTTTTAAGTTCATCTCGCGTGCTACGACGATACGTTTTGCACCCATATCGTGATAAATTTTTGCATCAAGCACATTCATAACGTTTGCCTGAGTTGAGAGATGTATCTCGATATCAGGAGCGATGGCTTTTGCTAGACTCATAACGCCTGGAGTTGCGATGATAAAGGCATCTGGCTTCATCGCCGAGATAGTTTGCAAGTGCCTTTTTAGTGGCTCGATCTGAGAGTTAAAAGGAAAAGCATTTATGGTCGCATAAAATTTTTTTCCCTTTGCATGTGTGTAGTCTATCGCCTCTTTGAATGTTTCAAGGTTAAACTCCCTTGCTGATCTAGTCCTTAGTGAAAAGCTAGCCACCGAGCCATAAACAGCGTCGGCTCCATACTCAAGGGCTATTTTAAGTTTTGTTAAATTTCCAGCTGGAGATAAAAGCTCAGGCCTTTTTAGCACTATTTTTTACCCAAACTTTCTATCAAGGCTTCGATATCGTCGTTGCTGACAAGATTTTCAGTCGTTGTATCACCAGCGATGTGAACAGCAGAGCTAACACGCTTATCATCGTCGATTTTACCTTCAAACAAGGTATTCATATATTTGCTAAGTGCTCTCATAACGTTGATAACACGCTCGATCTTTTGTCTATGAATGTCTTGATACTGCATCATATCCATAGCCATCATGATCTCATCTTGTCCCATTTGTAAATTTCCGATGATATTATCGATCGTGCCAAGAAGTGAGTTGTTTTTCTCTAAAGCCTCGCTAAATGCAGCGATATTTGGAAATTTCTCACTTAGCGTCGTAAATAGCTCAATATTTGAGTTTATTGTGTCTTTTAGGCTATTTGAGTCGCTCTCAGCATCCATAAAAAAGTTATTTATAGTCTCAAGCTTATCAAACATCTGAGTAGCTTTTTCTTCACTATCTCTTGTTACGTCATCAAGCTGATGAACCATTTTGTGGTCTTCAGTCGGTGGTGGTGGTGGCCAAACGCCATCTGCACTTACTCTGTAGTTTTCTGCATTCTTTGAATTACTTTCTGATTTTGACTGTGGCTCATCTTTAGTATCGATTGCTTCTGCAACTTCTGTTACCTCGTCCGTATCCTCTTTGACGTCCGCAACCTCTTGGCCAGCATCTTCTTTAGCATTATCTAACTCATCATCTAGCCCACCTGCCATAAGTGCGTCAAGTTCCTCTTGGGTCATAAAAGCTCCTAATAAAATTTGGCTTGATTATATAGGATTTAAATAAAAAGTAAGTTTAAAGGCAATGCTTTTATCTTTAAATTTATAAATTTTTAGATAGCATTTTTAAAAATAAACGACCTTAAAAGGCTAAAAATGACCGTCGATCTTCACAACCACACGCCACTTTGCAAACACGCAGTTGGCGAGCCAAGAGAGTATGTGCAAAACGCAATAAAAGCTGGCACAAAATACTTTGGCTTTAGCGATCACGCACCGATGAACTACGATAAAGCTTACAGAATGAGCTTTGATGAAATGCAGGGCTATGAAGATGAAATTTTACGTTTAAGAGATGAATTTAGCGGTGAGATAGAAATTTTGCTTGGCTATGAGATGGATTTTTTAGATGGATTTATGGATGAGCGAGTTTTTGCTAGAAAGGTCGATTATCTAATAGGCTCTGTGCATTTTTTTAATGGCTGGGCGTTTGACAACCCTGAATTTATCGGCGGATACGAGGGCAAAGACTTGGATCAAATTTGGCAAGAGTATTTTAACCACATAGAAAGATCGGCTAGGCTTGGTAAATTTGACATCATGGGGCACATTGATCTTTTAAAACTTTTTAAATTTTTGCCAAAAAAGGATGTTAGAATTTTGGCTAAAAATGCAGTAAATGCGATAAAAGAAGCAGATTTAGTTGTTGAGATAAATGCCGCTGGCTTTAGAAAACCTATCGGCGAGCAATATCCAAGTGTAAATTTACTTGAACTAATCGCTGAAAATGACATAACCATCACCTTTGGCTCAGACGCTCATGCCAAAGAAGATATCGGCAAAAACGGCGAAATTTGCGAGCAAATAGCTAGAAATTTGGGATATTCAAAGTGTGCGATATTTAAAAATAGAGATAGAGAATTAGTAAAATTTTAGTTTGGGGTCAAATAAAATATAAATTTAATCTTAAATATTAGGTTTTATGATAGAATACGAAAAATTTAAAAATTAAAAGGAGAAAAAAGTGGGAAAATTCGTCCAAAATATAGATCATTTTTTTGATTTTTGTAAAGAAAATGAAGTCAAATTTGTAGATTTTAGATTTACTGATTTAGGCGGTGCTTGGCATAGCATTAGCTACAACATAAAAGCTGTTACGAAAGAAAATTTTATAAATGGTATCCCAATGGACGCTAGTTCTATGCACGGCTGGCAACCAATTGATAAGAGCGACATGATAATGAAGCCAGAAGCTACAACCGCATTTTTAGACCCATTTACTTCTGATATTACAGTTGTTGTTTTTTGCGATATTTACGACATTTACAAGGGTCAAATTTATGAAAAATGCCCTCGCTCAATTGCCAAAAGAGCAATGCAGTACGTAAAAGATAGCGGTCTTGGTGACGAGGCGTATTTTGGCCCTGAGAATGAATTTTTTGTCTTTGACAACGTCAAAATCATCGATAGCCCAAACTGCGCGATGTATCAAGTAGATAGCGAGGAAGGCGAGTGGAACGATGCTACTGACTTCAAAGATAGCTACAACACAGGTCATCGCCCACGTAGAAAAGGCGGTTACTTGATGACTCAGCCAATCGACAGCATGGTAGATCTAAGAGCCGAGATGATGCAAGTTCTAGAGCAAGTTGGTCTTGAAGTCTTTTTAGGACACCACGAAGTCGCTCAAGGTCAAGGTGAGATCGGCGTGAAATTTGGCAATCTAGTCGAAGCCGCCGATAATGTTCAAATCTACAAATACGTCGTTCGCATGGTGGCTCACCTAAATGGCAAGACAGTTACATTTATGCCAAAACCACTTTATGGCGATAACGGAAGCGGCATGCACGTTCATCAATCAGTCTGGAAAGATGGTAAAAATTTATTCTACAAAGAGGGCAACTACGCAAATTTAAGTGACTTTGCAAGATACTATATCGGTGGCGTTTTAAAGCACGCAAGAAGCGTTGCAGCCTTTACTAACCCAAGTACGAATAGCTATAAACGCCTAATCCCTGGCTTTGAAGCGCCATCTATCCTAACCTACTCTAGTCAAAATCGTTCAGCAAGTATCCGCATACCTTATGGTTCAGGTGAAAAGTCAGTTAGAGCCGAGATGAGATTTCCAGATAGCACAGCAAACCCTTATCTGGCTTTTTCAGCGATGCTAATGGCGGGACTTGACGGCGTTAAGCACAAATATGAGCCAGTTGGTCCGATGGATGAAAATTTATTTAAACTTCACCTTGATGAGATTAGAGAGCGTGGCATAGAGCAGCTTCCACACACACTTCGTGGTAGCCTTGAAGCGCTAATTCGCGATAATGAATACTTAAAACCAATAATGACCGATCTTTTCATAGATACATATCAACACTTCAAATTTGAAACTCAAGTTTGGCCTTACGAAGCGCGCCCAACCGCTTATGAGTTTAAAACTTGCTTCTCTTGCTAATATAAAATTTTGCCTTGGCACACATGCCAAGGCTTTTCATACCAAACACAATTCATACAAAAATACAAAATATTTAACATAAAATTTTATGTATTTTTATTATAAATTTTAAATCTAATCGGTTATGGATCATTATAAAAATGGATAATTTTTTTATATTTTGAAAATACACTAGGAATTTTATGCAAACATATAAAAAATTATCCGCCCTCATTAAACTAAAATAAAAAATTTTAAAGCCAATTAAATATATAAATAATCATAAATTTATGCCTTTTTTTATAAAATCCTTGAACTTTATAAAAAGGATACCGCATTGCAAGCACTAGCTTTAAAATATCGCCCTAAAAATTTTGATGAACTTATCGGTCAAGAAGCAGTTAGTAAAAGTCTTATACACGCACTTGACGAGGGTCGTATAAGCCACGCATATCTATTTTCTGGGCTTAGAGGCAGTGGTAAAACTTCAAGTGCTAGGATATTTTCAAAAGCTTTAGTATGCGAAAAAGGACCTACCTCAAAACCATGTGAAGTATGCCCACAATGTATAATGGCAAATGAGTCAAGACATATGGACATCATCGAAATGGACGCAGCTAGCCACAGAAAGATAGATGATATAAGAGAGCTAATAGAGCAAACAAAATATGCTCCAGCAATGGCAAGATATAAAATTTTTATAATCGATGAAGTGCATATGCTAACCAAAGAGGCATTTAACGCTCTTTTAAAAACACTTGAAGAGCCACCAAGCTATGTAAAATTTATCCTAGCAACGACTGATCCATTAAAACTCCCAACAACGGTGCTTTCAAGAACACAGCATTTTAGGTTTAAGCAAATAAGCAGATACAGCATCATTAAACATCTTGAGTTTATTTTAAGCAAAGAAGGCATTAGCTACGAAAAAGAGGCACTTGAAATTTTAGCAAGAAGTGGCGGAGGGTCGCTAAGAGATACTTTGACGCTTCTTGATCAAGCTATCATTTACGGTGCAAATAATGTCACGGCAAATGGCGTAGCATCGATGTTAGGACTTCTTGATCCAGAAAAGATCGAAGAGATAATAACTCATGTTTTAAATCATGATAAAAATGCCATTAGAGTGCTTGTAAGCGAACTTGAAAGCTACGATCCAGAGATGATAATAGATGAAATTTTGGCAAATTTAAAGCAAAAATTTATAGAAAATGACTCAAAAATTTCTCTACTTGTTTATGAGAGATTTTTTAGGATTTTGGCACAAGCTAAAGGTATGCTAAATGTAAGTAGCGACAATGGCTTTGTACTAATGCTAATGCTTTTTATGATGATAGAAGCGCTAAATTTACAAGATATTGATGATGCTATAAATGAAGTGATCTCAAAAAATAGCGAAAATTTCACTCAAATCACAGAAGTCATCACTCAAAAAAGCCAAGCAGCTCCTGCTAAAATGCAAGGTCCATATGAACTCTTTTTAACAAAAATTTATGATAGAAATTACGATCTTGGCGAGTTTTTTAAAGAATTTGTAGAATTTAGCTTCTTTAATAACAATGAGCTTGGACTGATAGTAAATGCAAAAGATGAAAATCTAGAGTATTTTAAGAAAAATTGGAAAATTTTAAACGAGATATTGCGTACGCTTTTTGGACAAAATGCGAAGATAGTAAATGCAAAGAGCGATGAGCAAAAAGCACAAACTAAGACACCTAAAGCCTCTTTAGAAAACAATGAAAAAAGCGAATTAGACGAGCTTGATGAGGAAATTTCAAGACTAAATGCAAATAACGTTGAAACTAAAAATGAGCCAAAAACCGAAATAAAAAGCGAACTGCAAAACGAGAAAAATAACTTTACTTTGATGCTAAATAAAGAGCCAAAAACGCCAGAAGAGCTTCAAAGGCAAAGAGAACAAGGGGTTCTAAAAGAGGCAAATAGACTCTTTGGCGAGCCAACTATCGAGAGCTAGCCTTATCTTTGCTGCTAGCCTCTAGCCTCTTTTTTAGCGCTTCTTTTTTGCGAAGCTCTAACTCATAAGCTTCATTTAGTGCCTCTTCATCGTCCAAATTTGCTCCGTCTAAAAATTTTCGGTAGTCCTCAAATTGCTTATTTTTTATCCCCCAAAGCACGCCAAAAAGCAAAAATGCTCCCATCAAAACTGAGATAAAAACTAGCATCGCAAGTGTCGCGCTATCCATTATTTTTCCTTAAATTTTCTAACAATATAAAGCGAGTTTAAGATAACACTTAGCGAGCTAAGCGACATAAAAAGCGCAGCAAATAGCGGAATGACGTAGCCACATACGGCAAATGGCAGAGCAAGAACATTATAAAGAAGACAAAAGAGCAAATTTTGTTTTATCGTTTTGTAAGTAAATTTTGAGATTTTTATGGCCTTCGCTAGACTTTTTAAACTATCATCAAGTAGCACTACATCGCTTCTTTCTAAGCTTATTGCCGCCCCGCTTCCCATACAAATAGCAACATGAGCAAGGCTAAGTGCTGCTGCGTCGTTTATGCCATCTCCTACCATTAGCACCCTTTTGCCCTGATCTTTTAGTTCGCTTATAAATTTAGCTTTCGTTTCAGGTAACATCTCTGCTCTAAACTCGCTCACGCCAAGCTCATCTGCCACGTTTTTTACCACTTTTTGCACATCGCCACTTAAGATACACACTTTCATACCAGCGCTCTTTAGCTCGTCTATCAAGGCCTTTGCCTCGGGCTTTACACTATCTTTTAGGTAAAATTTCGCCACTAACTCACCATTAAGCCCCACAAAAAAGCTCACATTTTCTTCAGCTTCATCAAAGCTAATACCATTTTCAACTAAAAATCGCTTGCTTCCTGCATAAAATTTTTTATCCGAAATTTCAGCCTCAACACCCTTTGCCACGCTTAAATTTGTATTTTTAAGCTCTATTTTCCTTGCGCCTTTTTGCTTTAGAAATTTAGCCACTGCCACGCTTATTTGATGATTTGATATAAGAGCTAGCGAATAAATTTCATCTAAACTTATGCTCTCTTTTATAAAAAATTCACCAACTTCAAATTCTGCCTTTGTAAGCGTACCAGTTTTGTCAAAAACTGCCACGTCGCACTTTGCGAGGCTTTCAAAAAATTTAGCCTCCTTAAAAAGTACCTTGTTTTTAAAGGCCACACCAAGGGCACAGACGCTACTAACTGGCGTGGCAAGAGCAAGCGCACAAGGGCAAGCAATCACGATGACGCTTACAGCCGTGACAATAGCTTCTGAAAAGCCAAATTTAAAGTACCAAAACCAAAATGTAAAAAATGCTAGAGTTAGCACGCTAAGAGAAAATTTAGAAGCGATTTTATTAACCATTAGCTCGATATTTGGTTTTTTTAGCTCTGCATTTTGGAGCAAATTTATAAGCTGATTTAGATAAGAATTTTTAAAAATTTCCTTTGCTTCGTAGATGATTTGTCCATTTTGACAAATGACGCCACTTTTTACCTCTTGTCCCACTTCCAAGGTTACAGGCAGGCTCTCTCCAGTTAGACTTGAGCTATCCACGCTTGCCTCGCCACTAAGCACTACTCCATCAAGTAGCGCCCTCTCGCCAGATCTAAGCACGATCTTTTCGCCTAAATTTACATCTCTTGGCTCTTTTAAAACATCCTTGCCATCTTCTAAAACGCACACTTTTGCAAGCAGCATATCATTTAAGAAATTTGAAGTCTCAAGCGCCTTTTTCTTGCCCAAAATTTCTAAAAATTTACCGATAAAAACAAAGGTGATGATCATCGCAACCGAGTCAAAATAGCTCTCGCCACTCCTCGTAAACATCGCAAAAATGGAGTAGATATAGGTTATGCTAGCCCCCGTGATAACGAGCAAGTCCATATTTGGCGAAGCATTTTTTATGGCTATCTTTGCCCCTTTGAAAAACTCGCTACCAGTATAAAAAAGTACAGGCGTTGCTAATACAAACTGCGCAAAGCTTAAAATATCTTTTATATCGCCTCTTATGCCACTAAAATACCCGCTATATTGAGCGATGGCTAGCCACATAATGTTCATCGTAGCAAAGATACCAACTAGCGCTTTTGTGTAAAAATTTCTTCTTTTCTTAGCTAGCTCGTCCTCTTTTTGACTCGTAGCATAGAGCTTTGGGACATAACCAACGGCATAAATTTTTTCAATTATTTGCTCTACCAAAAGCTCCTGATCATCAAAAACAATAACCGCTTTTTGATTAAGCGAGTTGATATTTACCTCCAAGACGCCAGGCAAGCTAAAAAGTGCCTTTTCAAGTAGCCAGATGCAAGCTGAGCAAGTGATGCCATCAATTAAAAATGAAATTTGACCAAAGTCGCCCTCTTTTGTCACAAGCTCGCTAAAATTTGCCGCTAAATTTTTGATATTTGCACCGTTGCTTGCCGGTGTAAGTGTATTTTTACCAAGACGTTCATAAAACTCGCTAAGCCCATTTTCATTTAAAATTTCATAAACGCCTTTGCAACCAACACAGCAAAATTTAAGTCCGCTTTCATTTGAGATCATCACGCTTTCATCAAATTTTAATCTACAATGAGCACATCTACTTTGTGGCATTTTTACTTTCTTTTATCTAAAATTTTTACTAATATTATTGCATCACATGCCTATTACGCACCATGTAAATTTATGGTAGGCAAACTGCAAAAATAGGCATAAATTTCTTCTTTTATTATCGTTATAAAATGGCGAGATTATAGCAAATCAACCATTTTTGAGCAAAAATTTTATTTTATGCCATTTCTTGACAACAAAGTTTTATTTTTATAAAATGCCAAAGCTTTCAAAAACTTCTTTTTGAAACTTAGAAATTCTGCAAAATTATCCCCGCATTTAAAGAGGAAAAATGGAAAACAACCAAACCGAGCAAAGTGCTGCTCAAAATACAAAAACTACAAAAAAACATCAAGCATCAAGAACACACATACCAGTAGACGGACACAAGATCGAAGAACTAAGAACGCTTAGCTTAGATGAGCTAGTACAGATCGCAAATAGCGTCGGTGTCGAAAATCCACGCGAATTTCGTAGGCAGGATTTGATATTTGAGATACTAAAAACCCAGACAAAACAAGGCGGCTTTATACTATTTACTGGAATTTTGGAGATCACAAATGAAGGTTATGGCTTTTTAAGAGCTGTTGATGCGAATTTAAGTGACAGTTCAAACGATGCATACGTCTCAAACTCACAGATCCGCAAATTTGCACTTCGCGTGGGCGACATCATCACCGGCCAAGTAAGAGAGCCAAAAGATCAAGAAAAATACTACGCTCTTTTAAAGATCGAAGCGGTAAATTACATGCCTCTAGCAGACGCAAAAGAGAGGCCACTCTTTGACAACCTAACCCCACTTTTCCCAACTGAAAAGCTAAATTTAGAGTATGATCCTATGAAGCTAACGGGCCGTGTGCTTGACCTTTTCACACCTATTGGCAAGGGTCAGCGTGGTCTCATCGTCGCACCTCCAAGAAGTGGTAAAACTGAACTTATGAAAGAGCTAGCTCACGGCATCGCTAAAAATCACCCAGAAGCCCAGCTAATGGTGCTTTTGGTTGACGAGAGACCAGAAGAAGTTACCGACATGCAGCGCTGCGTAAAAGGCGAGGTATTTAGCTCGACATTTGACCTGCCAGCGCTTAATCATGTCCGCGTAGCAGAGCTAGTCATCGAAAAGGCAAAACGTCTAGTTGAGATGGGTAAAGACGTCATCATCTTGCTTGATAGCATAACCCGTCTAGCACGCGCCTACAACACAGTGACCCCACCAAGTGGCAAGGTACTAACAGGCGGCGTGGATGCAAACGCACTTCACAAGCCAAAACGCTTCTTTGGCGCAGCTAGAAATATCGAGCACGGCGGCTCACTAACCATCATCGCGACAGCACTTATCGACACTGGCTCACGCATGGATGAAGTAATATTTGAAGAATTTAAAGGTACTGGAAACAGCGAGATCGTGCTAGATCGCAACATCTCAGACCGCAGAATTTACCCAGCTATCAACGTACTAAAATCAGGCACCAGAAAAGAAGAGCTACTTCAAAAACCTGACGAGCTTCAAAAAATTTGGGCTATCCGCTCTGCGATCGCTACAATGGACGATGTCGAAGCACTTAAATTCTTGTATGCAAAAATGCTAAAAACAAAAGACAATAAAGAGCTTCTCTCTATCCTAAACGAGTAAATTTAAATGAGCTTGAAGCGCTTGCTTTGAGCTCTTTTTAAAATAAAAATTTCTACATTTTTCTATTATAAAAAATAAACCTTATCACTCTTAAAATCAAAGTCTAATTCTATTACTAAAAATTTACTTTTATATGGATATCACGATCTATTTTAAACTAAAAAATTTTTGATTTATAAAAATAGCTACTTGCTAAATTTTTCTATGTCTTGATTGATTAAATTTTCATATTCACAAAGCTCATTGCAGGTCTTTTTACTCTGCTCGATAAGCTCGTCAAATTTAAATCCAAGCATCACAATACGATAAAGGTTTGGCTTATGTTTTCGCCAGTTGTAAAGCGTTGCGACATCAACGTCTAAATGATAAGCCATATCACGTTTTGTCATCTTAGCCACTTTACACTCCTTTTTTCGAGTGATTTTATAAATTTTATTCTGATAAGAAAACAATTGAATTATTTTATGTTTTTTATTAATTTCATCTAATATTTAAACTTTATTTAATATAAGAAAACTTAAAATAGTCGCGTAACATTTTTTTAAATAAGGAGTAAAAATGAAAAATGCAGTTTTAAAAGTTGCTTTAGGTTTAAGCCTAGCTAGTGCCGCTGCTTTAGCGCAAGGAGCCTTTGTTGGAGTTGAAGGAGACTACTCTTTTGGATCAAACATGAAAGCAAAAAGCAACAATGGCACAACAAAAGTCAAAAAAGCTCAACCTGGTCTTGGCATAAAAGCTGGTTATGGCTTTGATGTAGCTAGAGTTTATGGAGCTTACATTTACGACTTTCAAGCAAAGAAGTCACTTGGTGATGAAGACGGTACAGTAATAAAATGGAAAACACACAAATTTATAGTTGGAGCAGACTACACTCCAAGCGTAGCAAAATATCTTAAATTAATTCTTGGTGGCTACACTGGCTACTCAAAGCTTAAAATGGATGTATTTGACACTCATGATGGCTCGGAAAAAGCTAATACAAATGGCTGGATACTAGGTGCAAGAATTGGTGCTGAATACTCTATTAACGAAAACAATGCAGTTGAGTTTGGTCTAAAAGCAGATAGAACAAAATATAGCTCTATAGCAAAATATGATAATGCAAAAATAAAAGAGACAAATGTAGGTCTTTATTTGGGATATACATATAAATTTTAATCACCCACAAGCTCAAATTTAAAAGCAAATTTGAGCTTTTTATTTAAAAACGAATTATAAATTTAAAAGTTT
Source organism: Campylobacter concisus (assembly GCF_003048405.1). Lineage (NCBI taxonomy): Bacteria > Pseudomonadati > Campylobacterota > Epsilonproteobacteria > Campylobacterales > Campylobacteraceae > Campylobacter > Campylobacter concisus. Next base: position 119,065 of record NZ_PIQS01000002.1, read on the forward strand.
TTCTAAATTTTTACCGTCCAAGCGATAGTTTCTCCACTCAAGTGATTGATTTTTAGCACCCATACTTTCATAAAATTTAATGCTTGGCTCATTCCAGTTTAGACAGCACCACTCAAGCCTTTTTAAATTTTCATCCTTGCAAATTTGAGCTAAAAATTTAAAAAATGCCTTGCCGATACCTTGATTTCTAAACTCTTTTTTGACGTAAATGTCCTCAAGATAGATCCCACCAAGCCCCAAAAATGTAGAAAATGTGTAAAAATAGATAGCATATCCTATCACCCCATTCTCACTCTCACATACAAGGGCTTTTGCGTAGTTTTTATCAAAGATAGAGTCTGCGAAAATTTCATTTGTAAAGGTGACTTGATCGCTCAAATTCTCATAACTAGCAAGCTCTCTTACAAGCTCGCAGATCACGTCTATATCGCCCTTAGTCGCTTTTCTTATTTGAAATTTCATTAGTTATCACCAAAAAGTGCTTTTAAGTCTTTGATTGGCTCATTATTTTCTGCATTACTACTAGTTTTTGAGCCAAGTTCATTTAGCTCGATCTCATAACCAGTTAGCATGCTTGCTAGGCGGATATTTATGCCATTTTTGCCAATCGCCTTACTCTTTTGCTCGCTCGCAAGCGTTACGATTGCCTTATTTTCTTCAATCTTTACAGATGTGATGATCGCAGGCGCCATAGCGCGAGCCACCAAGATCGCTGGCTCTGTGGTGTATTCGATCGCATCGATGCTCTCACCGTGAAGCTCTTTACTTACGGCATTTATCCTAACACCCTTTGTACCGACCGTTGCGCCGACTGGATCGATGTTTGGAGTGGTTGAGATGAGCGCTACTTTAGCTCTTTCGCCAGGAATTCTCGCACTTCCTTGAATTATGATGCCACCATCTTTTATTTCAGGCACCTCTGAAGTTAGCAGCGCTTCAAGAAATTTAGGTGAAGTCCTTGAAAGCTCGACCTTTATACCTAAATTTTTATCTGTAAAAACTTTTCTAATGACTGCTTTTACCACATCGCCCACTTTAAATTTCTCGCCTTTTATACGGTTTTTGCGTGGCAAGATGGCACGAAGCTCGTCTATCTCGATAAATGTGTTTTCATCATTATCAACTCTGATAACTGGCCCAAAGACCATGTGGCCGCTCATCTCATTATATTTTTGTAAAATTTTCTCTTCTACTAGGCGCTGGATATGATACTCAAGCTCTTTGTGAAGCGTCTGGGCTGCGGTCCTTCCAAGGTTATCAAGGCTTAGCTCGTAAGTGAGCTCATCTCCGATCTCTACGCCACTATCTATCTTTTTAGCCTCTTTTAAGCTTAAAAAGTGTTCATTGTCTTCTTCAAGCCTCTCATCGTCGTTTGCTACGATTGAAATTTTTTGATAAAGCTTTAAATTTTTATTTGCATCGATACTCACGTCATACTCATAATTTTCGCCATAAACTCTTTTTGCAGTATTTATCAAGGCTCTTATAACGCGCTCTTTTACATCTTCTATCTCTAAATTTTTCTCATTTGCAATTGACTCGATGATATCTGAAATTCTTTCCATTTTTTCTCCATTGTAACGATAAATTTCGGGGATTTTTCGTGAAGTTTTGAAATTATACACAAGCCATACTTTTAATAAGTTTAAGCTTATTATTAACTTTTATTTAATCCTTTTTTTATGATGTTTTGGATATATTGACCGATTAAAATTTAAGATTTCGAAAGGATTAAAAATGGAGCTAAAACTTGCAAGAGCTGAATTAGACGCAAAACCAAAAACGATTTCACTAGAAAAAATAGAGGCAGCTGTCGAAAAAGAGGGTCAGAAAATTTTCTATTTTGATAAAGAAAATACACACAAACAACTAATCGCCTTAGTTGAGCATTTTGAAGAAAAAGGGCTAAGCGTTTATCACAGAACCGTAAAATACGGACTTGATGATAGCGACTACATGTATGAAGTGCATATACTTTAATGAGTAAAAAACTCTTTATCCAAACTTTAGGCTGTGCTATGAATGTTCGTGACAGCGAGCATATCATAGCCGAGCTCTCACAAAAAGAAGACTACTCCTTAACACAAAATATAGAAGAAGCTGATTTAATCCTTATAAATACTTGCTCGGTTCGTGAAAAGCCAGTTCATAAACTCTTTAGCGAAGTCGGCGCGTTTGAAAAAGCCAAAAAAAGAGGTGCTAAAATAGGCGTTTGTGGCTGTACTGCAAGCCATTTGGGTAGTGAAATTTTTAAACGCGCACCTTATGTTGATTTTGTTCTTGGCGCAAGAAATGTTAGTAAGATCACAAAAGCGGTAAATACACCTAAATTTATCTCAACCGACATCAATCATGACGAGAGCGAATACGCATTTGGCGAATTTAGAGGCTCACCATATAAAAGCCACATCAATATCTCGATCGGCTGCGATAAAAAATGCACCTACTGCATCGTCCCACACACCAGAGGCGATGAAATTTCCATCCCTTCAAGCCTTATCTTAAAAGAGGTAGAAAAGGCTGCAAAAAGCGGCGCAAAAGAGATATTTTTACTAGGGCAAAATGTCAATAACTACGGTAAAAGATTTTCAGGCGTGCAAGAAAATATCGATTTTAGCGACCTTTTAGTAAAGATAAGCGAGATAGAGGGTGTTGAGAGGATAAGATTTACAAGTCCACACCCACTTCACATGGATGATAAATTTCTTGAAATTTTCACTAATAACCCAAAAATTTGCAAGTCTATGCACATGCCACTTCAAAGTGGAAACACCAAAGTTTTACGCGAGATGAAGCGCGGATACACAAAAGAGTGGTTTTTAGATCGCGCGCTAAGACTTAGAAAGATGTGCCCGAACGTGAGTATCTCAACTGATATCATCGTCGCATTTCCGGGCGAGAGTGATAGTGAGTTTGAAGATACAATGGATGTGCTTGAGCAAGTTAGATTTGAGCAAATTTTTAGTTTTAAGTATTCGCCTCGCCCTCTTACAAAGGCAGCTACTTTTACAAATCAAATAGATGACAAAACCGCTTCAGAAAGGCTTACGCGCCTGCAAAATCGCCACAATGAAATTTTAGACGAGATCGTGGCGGCACAAAAAGATAAAATTTTTGATGTATATTTTGAAGAGCTAAGAGCAAACGGCGGCGTTGCTGGGCGAAGTTTTAACAACTTTTTAGTTCAAGTTGATGGAAGCGAAGAGCTTCTTGGCACTACACAAAAAATCAAGATCACAAACCCAAAACGAATGGTTTTGTATGGTGAGCCACAAATTTAAAAGCATCCTTGAAAAGCTCGCCCTAAATGTTGGCGTATTTTTCATCTACATTTTGATGTGGCTCATTTTCCTAACCTGCAAAAAGAGCCACACTCCAAATTTCTTACCACAAAATGGCTGCGTCGTCGTCTTTTGGCATGGCAGACTTAGCTTTATGAGCTTTGCCTATAGACGCTGGTGGAGCAAGCAAAATAGAAAGCAAGGCAAGGTGATAATAAGCGACCACAAAGATGGCGAGCTAATCACCAGAATAATCAAATTTTTTGGCATCGGCACCATTAGAGGCAGTAGCTCAAAAGGCGGCGCAAGGGCGCTTATAGAAGCCTTAAGAGAGATAAAGCAAGGCCACGACGTCATCATCACGCCAGATGGCCCACGCGGACCAAGACACAGCGTAGCAGATGGAGCTGTAGTGATCGCACAAAAGTCATCTTGCGAAATTTATGCTCTAAATTTTGAAGCAAGCTCGTTTTGGGAGTTTAAAAGCTGGGATAAGATGATACTTCCAAAGCCATTTTCAACTATAAATTTTAGCCTCTCGGCTCCTTTTAATGTGGAAAATTTGGAGCAAAAAGATGCAAAAGAGAAGATACAAAACGAACTTTGGCAAGCCTCACAAAATGATGGCGGAAAGAGCGTTTTGCAAAATAAAGAGGACTTTAGGTCAAATTTAAAAATTTGGTGGAAAAAATATGCGCATAAAAATCCACAAATAAGCGATGAGATAAAAGAAATTTTGGACGAAATTTATGAAAAATAAACTATCTATCTTTATAGCCATCTTTCTAATTATTTTATTTGGGCTATTTTTTTATAGCGACAACTCCTATAAGCTCGCTCTTGAAGCAAAATTTTTATACGAAAACAAAGAATACGAAAAGGCCTTAAATTTAAGCCAAAAAGCACTTGATATAGATATTTATAACAAAATGGCAAATACTATACTAAACCAAAGCAAGGCTGCTATCAAATTTAGCTCATACATAAAAAATGGCAAAGAGTATCTTGAGCGTATCAAAAAAATGAGCCAAAATAGCGTCAGCAAGGCTGATAGTGAACGTATTAAGATGATGTGTGATGTGATGATAGAGGATTTTGACGACCTTAAAAACTCGGCCCTACTTGATAATGAGCTAAAAAATGAAGCTTTAAACACAAAAGAGATTTTCGTTAAGCTTAAAAACGAGCTGTTTTAAACTTATTTAATCCCTTTTTAGCTACCATAACGAAAATTATGCACTAAATTTAGGAGATTTATGTCTTTTAGCGTCAAAAAGCTTTTTTCTAACCTTTTTTTAAGCGTCGTGTTGGAGGGCAATGAGTGCATATTCTTCGGTCAAGTCTTTAGAAATGGCAAACTTTTAAAAACTATAAATGCTAAATTTACAGATATAAATATCGATAGTATCGATGAGAAAATCATAAAATATATAGAAGAGCAAGAAAAAACATATTTTGGTGTATATGTTTCAGTTTTTTTTAACGACGACTCGCAAGGCGCACTTCCTAGCATTAGCTTTGACGAATATAAAAAATTTAATATAAATACTAAAAATCTTACAAGCCTTATCATGCAGGATAGCTGGAGCATTTATGCAAATTTAAATGCTATAAAAAAATATAAAAATTTATTTGGGCAAGATAGCGTGGATCTCATCTACTCGCCTATTGCCCTACTCTTTCACGAGCTTTTAAAACGCGGAATTTCTCCAAAAACTACGCTTTATCTTTATATCCATGCACATTCGTTTACACTTGCGATCTTTAAAGATAAGCAAATGAAATTATCCACTTTTTTAAATATGTCTGGTATTGAAGAAACCAACCAGGAAGCTGAAAGCCTAAAAGAAGAAGATATAACAGATATTGACAACTTAATCATTAAAGAAGAAAATGACGCAACGTCGCTTGATGATTTTAAAAGTTTAGATGATTTTTTAAGTGATGATAAGCCAAAAGAATTTGAAGACCTAAATTATGAACTAAATATGCCAGCTTCTACAAATGTAGAAAAATCGGTTGCTATTTTTGGGTATGACATGAAGATGTTTGATTACATCGTAAAGGCCGTAAAAGAATTTTATGAAAATCCTCTATACAGCGGTGATTTTATTGAACAAATAATTGTTTTTGAAAATACAAAAACAAGTGCAACCTTTTTACAATATCTGCAATCTGAGCTTTTAGTGGAGACTTCGGTGTATCCAGTGAATACAAATCATATTATGAATGAAATCATGCAAGAAGAGATAATATTATGAGATTTAGCTTTATTGCTCCAGAACCAAGACCGCTTATATCTATCTTTAGCAAAATTTGGCTAAGTCTTATAAGCTTTGTGTTTGTAGCTCTTTTGGCAACAAATTTCTTTATACTCTATAAAAATTATTCAATTGAAAAAAATATAAATTTTTTATCAAATGAACAAAAAGAACTTAGTCAAAAAATAGTCACAACAGATGAAATTTCAGCTAAGCTCGTCGTACAAATAGAATCTGCAAATGATATTTTCACTTCAAATTCTATTCTCAAGCAAAGCTTGCACAATCTTTTTGATCTAGTGCCTGACAGCATAACGCTTGAAGAGGTTTTTATGGATAAAAACTCACTCATCATTCGTGGTATAACGCCGACAAAAGATGTATTTAATCAGCTTCTAGCTTCACCTTTAAGATCTATTTTTACAACTTCAAATACTAGCTTTTATCAAAGTAAAAACGGCTGGTATGGCTTTATAAGTACAAACAAAATTGATAATTCTGAGGGATATAATGAGTAAAAAAGATACGAGCTTAGAAAAAATAGATCCTGTCAAGCTTTTACTTTTTATATTTGCTTTTATTGTAGCTTGTTTCATTATGATATTTGGTTTTATCGTGCCAAATATAAAAGAATTTAAAAGCCTAACTAGACAAAATTATTCACAGACCTCATCTTATACAAAAGTAAAAAATGAATTTGAAGCCAAATTTAAAAACCTTGAAGCAACTAAACAAAAAGATGGAGCTATCATTTCAGCTTTTGAGACTAAATTTGATAAAGATAAATTTATAGAATTTGCCTCCAAATTTTTCAGTGAAGTAAGCCTTAGTAAAATAGAAGAAGGTGATAATAATGCTAGTGAGAAATTTTTTAGATTTCGCCTAAATGTAACTAGCTCTCTAAGGACACCACAAAAATTTTATGACTTTTTAGATGCGCTTAGTAGCTATGACAGTATCGTAAAGACAGAATTTCCTATCGTCATGAAAGGCGAAAAGGATAAAATCCATACTACATTTAATATAAAAGTCTTTGGGTTAAAGTAAAATTTTAGATTTCATTTAATAAAAAGCTACAAATAGATAACAGTTCTCTCAAGTTCTTAGTTATAGAAATTATATTTTTATAGACATAAATTTATGTATTTCATCGGTATTGATATAAGCTCAACATCTACAAAAGTAGCAATACTAGATAATTAAGATAATTTTTGTGATCTATTTTTGTTATCAAGTAGTTTTAGTGCCATAAAAATAGTACGCAATATAAAAGAAATTTTAGAACAAAAAAGCTATCAATATGCCTCAATCACAGCTACTGGGTATGGAAGAGCAAGTGTAGAAGCGGATGTAGTAGCTTTTAAAAGCTGTACAGAAACTACAAATTTTAAAAATAATATAAGCGCACAAGGTAACCTTGTAGAAAATATCGCCAAACGTTACTTAAAGACGCCCCTCTTCTGTAATGTACAAAAACGACGCAATATCTGATGCTATTAAAAATTTGTAGATGAATATAAAGCAGATGGTGCAACAGATATCGTTTTAAGTGGCTGTTACACTTATGCAATAGAAACAAACAAGATAAAAGAAGCTAGCAAAGAAGCTGGTGCAAGCTATATGAGCCTTGAGGACTGACTTACCCCCCCCCAAAAAAAAAACAAGATGCTGTCTGGATTTGCACACATTTGAAGGTATTTTTAGAATTTCTCGAACAAAACATTAAATTTTAAAAGGCCCAAAAAGAGCCTTTGTTGATTTATTGCGAATTTTTAGAATAGTATTTTGCTAGTATTACTTTTTCTCCACACACTTACCAAGCTGACAAGCTCTTTTGTAAAGTGCATTTGCCTTTACTTCATCGCCGCTTAACTTTGCAAGCAAAAAGCACGACTGAGCGTATTCAAGCTCGCAGCTCTTTGCCAAAAGCCTTAGCACTCTAGCCTCAGCCTTAGTTCTATCTATCTTATGTATCTTTAAATTTTCGCTTTCGATGTAGGATTTTAGCCCCATAGCCTCGTTATAGCAGCCAACGCCATCGCCGCTATCACAAGCTAGTTTATAAAGTTTTAGAGCTTTTTCTATATCTTTTTGCTCATCAATCAGCCCTTGCTCATAAATTTGACCTAAATTTGAACAAGCCGTCGCAAGCCCAGCATTGCAAGCTTTTTCGTAGTAGCCTTTTGCCTTTACAAAGTCCTTTTCATTGCTAAAATTTACAGCTAAATTGTTGCAGTCGATACTATTTCCACCCTCGCAGTTTTGTATCATCTTCTCTTTTTCAAGCTCAAGATGCTCTGCCCTAGCCTCTTCATCACTTTGCCAAAAGCCAAAGCTTACCATCTTTTGCCAAGACCAGCAACCACTAAGTATAAAGCCCATAGCCAAAATAAGACCAAAATTTAAGACCTTTTTCACTTACATTCCTAGCTTTGTGCCTAGTCTTTTCATCTGTGGGCATGCCTTGCTTAGCCCACGAAAGCAAGCGACTTTATAAATTCCATAAGCCCTTTTTTCATCTTTATTGACACCAAGACCAAGCTCATACATCGCTCCGATATTGGCACAACTTGGCAAATCGCCAGCATTGCATGCATTTGTATAAGCTTCCATCGCCAAATAATAATCTCGCTTAACGATCTCGCCTTTTCTATAAGCATTGCCTAAATGATAGCAAGCTTGCATGCCTCCACCATTGCAACTTTCTTTATAAATCGAAATTGCCTTTTTTGGATTTTTTTTAACTCCAAGTCCAAGCTCATAAAGAGTGCCCAAATTTGCACAACCGACTTGCACCTTAGCATCGCAAGCTTTTTTATAATTTGTTAAAGCATTTTCATATTCTTTTAAAAGCTCGTAATTTACACCCAAATCGTTGCAAGCTTCCGCATCGCCTTCTTCGCATTTTGGTATTAAAATTTCGATCGCATTTCTTGAAATTTGCTCTTTATTTTGCACTATTTTTTCATCCTTTGGTTGCTGCCACGAATCATCTTGTTTTTGTCCTATACCAATCACATTTAAGCAGCCAGTGAAAAATAAAGCCGATAAAAGCAATAAATATTTTTTCATTCTTTTCCTTTTAAAATTGTCCAAATAAGTCATTTAGTGCTTCACTGATACTTGGATGAGTGAAAATTTGATTTTTAAAGAAATTTGCATTTGCTTTTAAATTCATCGCAATTGCAATTTCATTTATCAGCTCATTTGCATAGATGCAGTGAAAGCTGGCTCCTAAAATTTCTCCACTTTGTGCATCAACGATAGCTTTTAGCATGCCTACATCGTGATTTAATACTTTTGCGCCTGGTACTGTTGCCATGCTAAGCTTTAGCTCTTTAAAATTTAGCCCAAATTTACTAGCCTCTTTTGCATTTACTCCAACTCTTGCTAGCGGAGTATCAGTAAATAGCACATTTGCGTGAATGCTTCTATTTTTAGTATTTCTCTTTTTATCACCAAAAATTTGTGAATAAACTATCCTAAAATCATCCAAGCTCGTGTAAGTAAAAAGCTCTCCACCACGCACGTCGCCTACCGCATAGATGTTTGGCACATTTGTTTGAAGATTTTCATTTGTCTTTATAAAGCCTTTTTCGTTTAGCTCAACTCCAGCAGCTTTTAAATTTAAATCATCTACATTTGCTACTCTGCCAAGTGCGATCAAAAATGCATCAGCCCTAAGGCATCTTTGCTCGCCATTTTGCTTAAAATTTAATATATTCTCTTTAATGCACTCTATCTCGCAACCCTCTAAAATTTCAACGCCTTGGACTCTAAGAGCTTCTTTTACGCTATTAGCTATATCATCATCTTCATTTTTAAGTAGTTTTGAACGCCCTATAATAGTCACTTTTGAGCCAAAATTTGCAAACATTGATGCAAACTCTATACCGATAAAACCGCTACCGATAATGACAAAATGCTTTGGTAAATTTTTTAGATCAAGCAAAGTTTGGCTTGAAAATACATTTGAGCTTACAACCTCAAAAGGAGTATCTGTCTCTTTTGAGCCAATATTTATGATAATAAAATCGCCCTCTATTATCTTTTTCTCGCCGCTTGGCGTTGTTACAAGTACGCTATTTTCACTAGCAAATGAGCCAACACCATCGATCACATCGATATTTTCTTTATCATTTAGCATCGCATAGTTTTTAGCATTAAGAGCCGAGATTAGCTTGTTTTTATTTTCCACACTAAGCGTGTAATATTCGCTTTCGACACTATTATTTACAAATTTTGCCTCTTTAGCGGCTGTTATTAGACGTTTGGTTGGTATGCAGCCAACATTTATGCAAGTGCCTCCATACATCTTTGGCGATCTCTCTACAAGAGCCACTTTTTTGCCAAGTGCGGCAGCTTTAACCGCTAGCGTTTTGCCAGCTTTTCCAAAACCAATAATTACAATATCATATTTCATTTTCAGTCCCTTATCTTTCCCATTAAATAATAAGTTGTTTCATTTATCTTTTTTAGCTCCATTTTATATTTATTAGCCCAGTTTTTTATGATCTCATCAACTCGCTCTTTTATTTCATTAACGGTAGCTACATTTTTTATCTTTAGTCTATCTTCACTTCCACTCATCGCCACAAAACAAAGGTGTGGCTTTAAATGATCGTTTAGTTCAATTATGCTCTTTGGCAAAAGACCATCAGTATTGTTTAAAATTCTACACATTTGAGCAGTGGTCGTTTCATTGACGTTATAGCCAAGCTGGATTAAAAGTGCATTATGATCCATATCGTTCCTTTTGCTTAAAATTTGCGGGCATTATAAGATAAAATTGGATAAAATCGCCTAAATTTTCAAGGACAAATATGAAAAAATTTATCATTTTTGTGTTTAGTGTTTTACTATTTTGGGGATGTTCGTTAGATCAAATTTCACAAAATTTTGGCCTTAGTGAGCCACCACTTGATCCAGAGGTCGAGCAAATAGCAGACGCCATCTATCTATACAATGAAGGCAACTATCCAAAGGCTTGTAAGAGATTTTATGATTATGCAAAAGATGGAAATGTTCTAGCCATGCAGCAAACTGGCATTTGCTTTCGTGACGGCAAAGGCTTTAGCAAGGATATCTTAAGGGCACTTTTTTGGTTTGAGACAGCTGGCAGATACGGCAACATAGACGGACTAAGAAGTGCTGGATATATATACGAATACGGCCTTGGGGTCAATAAAAATTTAGAAAAAGCGATATATTTTTATGAAAAAGCTACAAGCCTTGGCTCAAGCGAGGCTAGCTACGATCTGGGGCTTATCTATCTAGGTAAAAATGACTATAAGAAAGCAATAATTTATCTTGATGAGGCTTGCTTTAAAGGCAAAGAAGAAGCGTGCATGAAGCTAAAAGAGATGAAATTTTAGCTCTCATCTCTTTTAAATTTACTACCCCTCAGCCTTTTGAGCGATCAAAACGCCCTCTATCATCTTTTTGATATCCCCATCAAGTATCGCGTCAGTTTGCGAAAATGCCTCGCCACTGCGGTTATCTTTTACTTGCTGATACGGAAAAAGCACGTATGATCTTATCTGATGTCCCCAGCCGATCTCACTCTTTTCGACGCTATTGCTCGCCTCTTGCTGCTTCATCAGCTCAAGCTCGTAAAGGCGCGACTTTAACATTTTCATCGCTGTAGCTCTATTTTTGTGCTGGCTGCGGTCGTTTTGGCACTGCACGACGATGCCAGTTGGTATGTGCGTGATACGGATGGCTGATTCAGTCTTATTTACGTGCTGACCGCCCGCGCCACTGGCTCTATAAGTGTCTATCTTTAGATCTTTTTCCTCGATCTCGATCTCTATGTCATCATCTATTTCAGGGCTTACCATGACACTTGAAAAGCTCGTATGACGGCGCCCTGCGCTATCAAATGGACTTGTGCGAACGAGCCTGTGAATGCCATTTTCTGCCTTGAAGTACCCATAGGCATTTTCACCTTTTACTATAAAGCTCACATCCTTTAGCCCAGCCTCATCACCCTCTTGAAAGTCAAGAGTCTCGACCTTAAAGCCTTCGCGCTCGCAAAATCTAAGATACATCCTATAAAGCATGCTGGCCCAGTCATTACTCTCAGTGCCACCAGCTCCTGGATGGATCGATACAATCGCGTTTTTACCATCATCTTCGCCACTTAAAAGCATAGAAATTTCTAAATTTACTATCTTTTCATCTAAATTTTTAGCGTCATCAAATAAAGAATTTATAGTATCCTCATCATTTTCAGAATTTGCTAGCTCAAAAAGCTCCTTTGCATCACTTACTGCCTGATTAGCGTCGTTAAATTTTGCAAGCATATTTGAAATTTTAGTTTTTTCTTTATTTAGCGCCCCAGCTTTAGCGATATCTTGCCAAAAGTCAGGGTCTTGCTCAGTGGTCTCTATCTCTTTAAGTCTAGCCTTGATCTCCTCAGGCTTTACGATAGAGCCTATGTTTTCAACTTTTGTTTGTAGCTTCTTTAAAAGCTCGTTATATTCGTAACTATCCAAGTCTTTCTCCAAAAATTTTTGCCGATTTTAACCAAAAGTTGCTTACATTTTTAAATTTACGCCCTTTTAATCCTTTTTTGTTACAATGCCAAGTTAAAATTTCAAACAAAAAGAGTCAAAATGCAAATCATAAGAACTATAAAAGAACTTCAAAATTTCGTCTCTAGCACAAGCGCAAAGATCGGTTTTGTGCCGACCATGGGCGCACTTCATGACGGACACGTTAGCCTTATCAAAAAATGTGTGAGCGAAAATGAGATAAGTATCGTCTCAACATTCGTTAATCCAACTCAATTTTTACCAGGCGAAGATCTGGACAAATATCCAAGAAACGAGCAAAATGACATCAAAGTTTGCGAGCAAAACGGTGTTAGCGCTATTTTTATTCCAGATTCTGGTGAGCTTTACTTTGAAGATGAGCCGCTCATAGTCGCTCCAAAGAAGCTTTCAACTATTTTAGAGGGCAAAACTAGGCCAGGACACTTTGACGGCGTCTTAAGAGTGCTAAATAAGCTATTTTGCCTAACTCGTGCAAATAGCGTCTATATGGGCAAAAAAGATACGCAACAACTAATCATCGTGCAAAATATGATAAAGACATTTTTCCTAAACATCGAGCTAGTTGCTTGCGATATCGTTAGAGAGCCGGACGGACTTGCACTTTCAAGTAGAAATGTCTATATCTGCGACGAAGATAAATGTAATGCTCTAAGGCTTTCAAGATCGCTAAATAAAGCACAAAATTTGATCCAAAACGGCGAAGAGGACGCAAGCGAGATCAAAACAAAGATGCTTGAAGTGCTAGAGCCGTTAAAGGTTGATTATGTCGCTATTACGGATAGAAATTTAAATGAAATTTCAAAAGTGGAAAAAAATAACACCATCATTTTAGTAGCAGCTTATGTTGGCAAAACTAGGCTAATAGATAATATCTGGATATAAAAATGCCAAAACTTCACTTAATTTCACTTGGCTGTAATAAAAATTTAGTTGATTCAGAAATAATGCTTGGTAGATTGCAAAACTACGATATTACCGATGACATCAGCGATGCCGACGTCATCATCGTAAATACCTGCGGCTTTATCAAATCCGCCAAAGAAGAGAGCATACAAACCATACTTGAGATGCACGAAGCTCGTAAAAATGGCTCTTTACTAGTAGTGACTGGCTGTCTTATGCAGCGCTACAAAGATGAGCTAATAAAAGAGTTGCCAGAGGTTGATCTCTTTACCGGTGTGGCTGACTACGACAAGATCGATGAGATCATCTTAAAAAAGCAAAATTTATTTAGCCCGCAAACTTATCTGCAAGCAAATGAAGAGCGTGTGATAACTGGCTCAAACTATCACGCTTACATCAAAATTTCAGAGGGCTGTAACCAAAAATGTAGTTTTTGTGCGATACCGACATTTAAAGGAAAACTAAAATCACGCTCGCTCGAAAATATCGTAAATGAGGTCAAAAATCTAGTCAAAAAAGGCTACTACGACTTTAGCTTTTTATCTCAAGACTCAAGCTCATATATGCGTGATCATGGCGTTAGCGACGGACTAATAAATTTAATAGACGAGATAGAAAAGATAAAGGGCGTAAGAAGGGCCAGGATACTCTACCTATATCCAAGTACGACTAGCAAGGAGCTAATTGAGCGCATCATCGCCTCGCCACTCTTTCACAACTACTTTGATATGCCGATCCAACACATCAGTGAAAATATGCTAAAAATAATGAAGCGTGGAAGCGGTGCTAAAAAGATAAAAGAGCTTTTAAATTTGATGAGAAATGCCGAGAATTCATTTTTGCGAACTGGTGTCATCGTTGGTCATCCAGGAGAGAGCGAGGAGAATTTTGAGGAGCTTTGCGAATTTTTAGAAGAGTTTAAATTTGATAGAATTTCAGCCTTTGCCTACTCAAAAGAAGAGGACACTGCATCTTTTGACATGGAGCAAATCCCAGCTAAGATTATCTCAAAAAGACTAAATAAGATAGAAAAAATCACTAAAAAATCGATAAATGAGAGCTTGCAAAAAGAGATTGGCAAGCAAATTTATGCTTCTCTTGAGGGCGAAAGTAGCGAGGGCGAGATGTTTTATGCAGCCAAAAAAGACATCTGGGATAAAGATATAGACGGCGAAATTTTAATAAATGAAAGCGATGTAAAAGAGCTTGAGATCGGCTCACTCTACCTTTGTGAGGTCACTGACGTGGTCGATCAAAAACTGATCGCTAAAATCATCAAAAAAGCAAAATGATAAGCCAAAATGTGAGAGAAAAGCTAAACTCAGGTGCAAACCTGCTTGCCTTCTCGCACGGCATCGATAGCACCGCACTTTTTTACATTTTAGAAGAGGCTGGGATCAAATTTGATCTAGCAATGGTTGATTACAATATTCGAGAGCAAAGCAAAAGTGAGATAAAAAGTGCAAAAGAACTCGCAGATAAATTTGGTAAAAAAATTTATACTAAAAGCGTTTTTTTAGATAATTCAAATTTTGAAAAAAATGCGCGCGAGGCAAGATATGAGTTTTTTGGAGAAATTTGCCAAAAATTTGGCTACGAAAATTTAATCCTAGCGCATCAGTTTGATGATAAATTTGAGTGGTTTTTGATGCAGCTTAGTAAGGGTGCTGGACTAAAAGAGCTCTTTGGCATGAGCGAGCTTGAAAAGAGAAAGCACTTCTGGCTAGTTAGGCCGCTTTTAAATTTACGCAAAAAAGAGCTTCAAAACTATCTTGGTGAGAGAAATTTACACTATTTTATCGATGATACAAATTTAAAAGGCGAGTTAAAAAGGAGCTTCATGAGGCTAAATTTTAGTGAGCCATTTTTGGATAGATATTTTAGTGGCGTACAAAAGAGCTTTGAGTTTTTAGAAGCCGATAGACAAATTTTAATGCCAAATATCATAAAAATAAGTGATGAAATTTTTATCATAAAAAATGATAGTAATGCGATACGAGGCGTTGATATGGTGGCAAAAGAGCTAAACGTGCTTCCAAGTAAAGCGCAAAAAGATGAGCTAAGCACAAATTTGGCAAAGCAAACAAGCGTGGTGCTAAGTGGCAAGATCGCTGTCGGATACGCAGACACTTACCTTCTAGTAACTCCATTTTGCAAAGCCATAATGCCAAAAATTTTTAAAGAGAAGGCTAGAATTTTAAAAATTCCAGCTATAAATAGAGGCTATCTTTTTGCTATAAATTTTGATTTATCAAAAATTAAATTCTAACAAATATTGAAAGATTTGGCTTTTGCCTGAAACAACTCCAAAGCAAAAGCCAAGATTAATTAAAATAAGCTATTTACGCTTTCATTGTGATATACACGGCGTATCACTTCTCCAAATAAAGAAGCCGCACTTAGCACTTTTATACAAGGAAGCTCCTCAGCTAGAGGGATGGTATCTGTTACTACTAGCTCATCCAAAAAGCCTAGTCTTAGCCTATCGTAAGCTGGTCCGCTAAGAACTGGGTGTGTACAAAACGCCATAACGCTAGTTGCACCACGCTCTTTAAAAATTTCAGCTGCTTTTACAATAGTACCAGCTGTATCGATCATATCATCGACCAAGATCACGTCTTTGCCGTTTACGTCACCGATTATATTCATCACTTCGCTCTCGTTTGCTTTTTCGCGGCGCTTATCTACGATAACCATGTCAAGATTTAGATTTTTAGCTAAGGCTCTAGCACGAGCCACGCCGCCTACATCAGGGCTTGCAACGATTGGATTTGGTAAATTTTTAGCTCTTACGTAGTCATTAAAAATGATACTTCCATAAAGGTTATCAACCGGAATATCAAAAAATCCTTGAATTTGTCCTGCGTGAAGATCCATAGTGACGACTCTATCGATGCCTGCTGTTTGCATCATATTTGCCACTAGTTTTGCAGTGATCGGCACTCTAGGAGCTGCTTTTCTATCTTGTCTAGCGTAGCCAAAATACGGCACAATCGCTGTTATAGAGCTTGCGCTACTGCGTCTTAAAGCGTCAGTTAAGATAAGTAGCTCCATTAAATTTGTATTTGTCGGTGCACATGTTGGCTGAATGACAAAAACATCTTTTCCGCGCACGCTCTCGCCGATTTGCACGCTGATCTCTCCATCGCTAAATCTTTTTATACTTGCCTCGCTAAGAGGAAGTGAAAGATATTGCGAAATTTTCTTTGAAAGCTCAATATTAGCCGTTCCTGAGAAAATTTTATAGCCTCTCATAATGATAACCTTTTTAGTGATTTTTATGTTGGGATTTTATCAAAACGAGCTTTAATTTAAATTTATTCTTTTTAGGACTATTTTCTAGCCCTAGTTTAATTCTTATCGCCACAATCAAAATTTTAAGCTTTGATTTTACAAACCTTAAAATTTAAACAAGTATAAAAAATATAAGATAACTAAGAATATTTTTTTATTTATAAACATTATAGGACTACAATCACAACATGTTTAAAGCTTATAGAATTTATGATTTTATCAAAGATGATAGTTTGGATATGAAGGCGGCTTTTGTTGATAGACTCTATCCAAGAGGCATAAGAAAAGAGATATTTTCAAATTTTTTTTGGTTAAAAGATATCACACCAAGCACTGCTTTAAGAGAGTGGTTTCATGAAGATAGAGAAGCTAGATTTGATGAGTTTTGTGAGAAATTTGAGCTCGAGCTTGATAATGAAAAAGCACAATCTTGCTTTAAAATGCTAAAAAAACTAGAAAAAGAGCATGGCGATATAGCACTTCTAACAGCTAGCAAAGATATAAATCTTTGCCATATCGTTGTGTTATTAAAAATTTTAAATAAGTAGTTTGCCAGCCTATTTCGCAAGAGTGCCAAGCACCTTTTCAAACTGCACACCATACCATGTGCGGTTCTTATCTTTTAGCGTGACTTTAATGCTACTAAGCACAAAATTTGCTGCCTTTTTGATAGAATTTTGCATGCTTTCACCATTTATAAGTGAGCCAAAAAGCACAGAAGCAAATATATCTCCGGTTCCGCTCGTATGAAATGGCAAAAATTCGTGAAAATACTCTACTTTCTCTTTTGTCTTTGCGTCGTAAGCTATGATGCCGCATTCATTTTGCTTGTATCTAATGCCCTTTAGCACGATCTTTCTAGCTCCAAAACTAGCCAAGCTTTCAAGCAACTCTAAAATATAATCTTGCGTATAGTCACTGCCTAAAAACGGCATCCCGCACATAAAGCTTGCTTCAGTTATATTTGGCGTGATGACGTGAGCCTTTGTGCAAAGCTCACGCATTTTCATAACAAATTTTTCATCAAACCCATGATAGAGCTTGCCATTGTCGCCCATGCAAGGATCTACAAGTATTAGTGGAGCAGAGTCTCTAAACTCATTAAAAATTTTCTCTATCAGCTCAAGCTGGCTAAAGCTGCCTAAAAATCCAGTATAAATTCCATCAAATGCGATATTTTCTTTGTGCCATACTTGTGTTACCGCGTCAAATTCATCAGTCAGATCACGAAATGTGAAATTTTTAAAGCCAGTATGAGTCGAAAGCAGCGCAGTAGGCAATATGCACGCCTCAATGCCTTGAGCGCTAATTATCGGAAGCGCGACGGTAAGGGAACATTTGCCAACACACGAGATATCTTGTATTGTAAGGATTCTTTTCATTTATGCTCTTAGTTTGTAAAATTTTACTCCAGCAACATCGGCTAGATAAACCATATCTTGTTGCAAGAGCTTGTTTAAAATTTGCTTTGAGTGTTCTGAGAAATTTTCTTCAACATTTGCGATAGTTTGCGGACGACGTTTCAGCATTTCTAAAATTTCATCCTCACTAAAGTTATATTTTTGCTCTATCTTGTGAGTTTTGACGATATTAACTGGCACGCCACTTATCTGCTCGGCTAACTCCTCTAACTTTTTAGCGTCTACGCCATTTACATTATAGGCTGGTGGGCGATCTACCGTACCAATATCTACTCGGTGTGGAGCTATCTCATTTATCGCCACATTAAGTGCTTCAAACTCACTTTTTTTATCATTAAAGCCAGCTACGACTAAAATTTCAAGCACAAGCTCGCCCTTAAATTCCTTACGAAATTTAGCCATTGCTTTTATAAGTTCATTTACTTCTATGCCGCTTTTGTTGCGGTCTATCTTTTTAAAAGTACTTTGCACCGCGCTATCCAGGCTAAATTTCACTATATCAAGCCCACTTAGCGCTTCACAAATTTTTGGATCACGCACGCCTGAGCCATTACTCAAAATAAGTGTTTTTGAACTGCCTTTTAGCTTATTTATCTCGTTAATTAGCTCTTGCAAGTATGGGTAAAGAGTTGGTTCGCCATTTGCTGTAAGTGTAATAACATCGATGTTTTGATGAGTACGCAAGGCATCTTTTAAAGCCACTAAAATTTCTTCAACACTTGGCGGATCTTGTATCGCGTTGACTGTTTTTGCGCCACTTAGCTCACAATAAACACAGTCAAAATTACATGATTTTTGCTTAGGGCTTAGATCTATGCCAAGACTCATGCCAAAACGGCGTGAATTTATCGGACCAAAGACGATGCAAGGCTTATTACCTTGCACTTTTTGTTTGCACCTGTTTTATGAAATATTTTGCATTTTTAACTGGCACATCTGGTAAGATTCCGTGACCGAGGTTAAAAATATGAGGCACGCCTTTCATTGTACTTAAAATTTTATCCACACCTTCATCTATCGCCTTTTTGCTATAAAGTCTAGTTGGCTCCATATTGCCTTGAAGGACGTATCTTGGGCTAAGTTTTGCTTTGGCTAGCTCGATCGGTGTACTCCAATCAACGCCAAAAACATCAAAGTTTCCTGAAATTTTATCCAGATAGCCACTTATTCCTTTTGGGAAAACGATGACTGGAATTTCTGGAAACTCAGCCTTAACGTTATCAACTATCTTGTTTATGTAGTTAAATCCAAACTCAAAATAAGCCTGCTCTTCAAGCGCAGCCGCCCAGCTGTCAAAAATTTGCACTGCATTTACACCAGCTTTTATCTGCTCTTTGACATATAAAATAAGAGCTTGCGTCACTTTTTCTAAGATTTGATGTAGGAATTCTGGATTTTCATAGAGCATTTTTTTGCAGATCGCATAGTTTTTGCTGCCGCCACCCTCTATCATATATGTAGCTATCGTCCACGGAGCGCCGCAAAAGCCAATGAGCGCCTTATCTTTGGCTAAATTTTCACGTGTTAGTTTGATCGTATCATAGACATATGCTAAATTTTTTACCGACTTTTCGATACTAAGTGCATCAAGTGCGGCTTGATCACGCAAAGGCTTTGTAAAAACAGGCCCCTCACCTTTTTCAAAACGCAGATCCATACCCATTTCAAGTGGCACGACAAGGATGTCGCTAAATAAAATTGCCGCATCAACACCAAGGATTTCAACTGGTTGAAGCGTGACTTCGCTAGCCTTTTTGTAGTCTTTGCAAAGCGATAAAAAATCCCCTGCTTGCGCACGTACTCGCATATACTCTGGCAAATATCTACCAGCTTGGCGCATCATCCAAACAGGCGTATAAGGGGTAGGTTTTTTAAGACAAGCGTCTATAAAAATCATTAAATTTCCTTTAAATTTTTAAAGGGATATTACCTAAAAATAGCTAAAGAAAAGATGTAGGAGAAATTTTAAGCGTAAAAACGCTTAAAATTTTAGTGATCTCCCTTGTGGAGGAAGTAAAGTCCAAGGCAAAGTGCTAGGATAGAAGCCGCAAGATATGCCATCTCAAGCGGTGTTGTAAATTTTGCATGAAGCACTCTTTGGAAGAAATTTACGATTAAAACCATGACGATCACTTTGCCAAGCTTGTCTTTTAGCTCATCAAGTGAATGCACTTCAAGCACCTTGCTCTGCTTTGACTGCTTTAACTGTGTGATCTCCGAGATGAAAAGCTCGTAAATTCCGAAGCTAAATATATAAAGAACAAGCGCCATCAAGTATAGATCGATCGCTCCAACAATCTCGCCAACGACTTCTGAGTGGAAATTTTCAACGTGAAAATCTGCGGCAAAGAAATATTTATAAACCTCTAAAAGTACCTTGCCGACGTCGTAACTTGCGATGATAAAAAGTACGATCGCACCTAAAAGTCCAAAAACTACTGGAAAAAGTGTAAAGCTGTTGCTTGCAAGCAAAATTTTTTCAAATATCTTACGCAATAAAAATCCTTTTTATTTACTCTTGCATCGCGATCCACTTTTGCGCGATCCTGACAGCATTTGTAGCAGCCCCTACGCGGATCTGATCGGCACTACACCAAAGGTGAAGCACATTAGGTCTGTAGTTATCGACCCTTATCCTACCAACATAAGTCTCATTTGTGTCGCTTGAGATGATAGGCATCGGATACTCTTTATTTGCTGGATTATCGACTACTACGATACTTGGAGCTTTACTCAAAATTTCTCTTGCTGCATCTGCACTCACATTTTTATCAAAATGAATAGTGATCGCCTCAGAGTGACTTCTAAGCACTGGCACACGTACGCATGTTGCGCTCACTTCGATATCTTTGTGAAGAATTTTTTGTGTTTCATTGACCATTTTCATCTCTTCTTTTGTATAGTCATTGTCCAAAAATACGTCAATATGCGGGATCACGTTTAGTGCTAGGCGGTGTGCAAATACCTTTGGCTCGCACTCATCGAGTTTAAACTCAAAGAATTTTTGCATCTGAATGACAAGCTCTTCCATGCCCTCTTTGCCAGCACCACTTGCCGCTTGGTATGTAGAAACGTCGACTCTGTTGATGCCAAAAGCATCATTTAATGGCTTTAAAATTTGCACCATTTGAATGGTTGAGCAGTTTGGATTTGCGATGATACCGCGATTTTTCCATAGTGCGATATCGCTTGGGTTGCACTCAGGTACGACTAGTGGAATATCTTTATCCATCCTAAAATGGCTTGTATTATCTATTACGACAGCACCGCTATCAGCTGCAAATTTGGCAAATTTCTCTGAGACTGAACCGCCCGCACTAAAAAAAGCAATATCTATCTCATGCTCGCTAAAAACCTTTTCGGTTAGCTCTTTTACTTTGTAATATTTGCCATTAAATTCGATCTCGCTACCAGCACTTTTTGCACTAGCAAGCGGCAAAAGCTCTCCAACTGGGAAATCAACCTCCTTCATAACTCTAAAAAGCTCTTCGCCGACCGCTCCAGTAGCACCAACGACCGCTACGTTAAATTTTCTCATCTGCTCTCCTTGGTTTCTTTTAATTTTCTTAATTTGCATAATTTTACTAGCCAAAAACTTAAATTTTTACCTATTTTTTACTTCTTGCTTGCAAAAATAGATCTTTTGGCAAAATTTCATCGCCCTCGCTTAGTATCGCTGCACGCTGCACGACCGAGATGAGCTCTCTTATGTTGCCTGGATAGTCGTAGCCCAAAAGCTCCTCTTTGGCTGCTTTTGAGAAATTTTTAGCCTCAAAGCCATACTCTTTGCAGCATTTGTCCAAAGCATCCTGCGCGATAGGCAAAATTTCATCCTTTCGCTCGCGAAGTGGCGGGATGAAAAGCGGGATCGTGTTTAGGCGGTAGAAAAGATCCTCTCTAAACCTGCCCTCTTTCATCGCAAGCTCTAAATTTGAATTTGTAGCGCAGATAATGCGAACGTCTATCTTTTCGCTCTTTGTAGCACCAAGCCGTGTTATCTCGCGCTCCTGCAAGGCACGAAGCAATTTTGGCTGTAAATTTATAGGCATCTCGCCGATCTCATCTAAAAATAGCGTTCCGCCATTTGCCAGCTCAAACTGCCCTTTTTTGGTAGTCGCTGCGTCGGTAAATGCGCCTTTTTCAAAGCCAAAAAGCTCACTTTCTATCAAATTTTCAGGGATTGCTGCCATATTTAAAGCGACAAACGCAGCGTCTTTTCTAGGTGAGTTTGCGTGGATAAATTTAGCAAAGACCTCTTTGCCAACGCCGCTTTCGCCACTAAGCATTATTGAAGCGTCAGTCCTTGCGGCTTTTAGCGCGATATTTAGCGTGGCTTCTAGCGCCTTTGAAGTGGCTAAAAAGCTGTTATTTTTGCTTTTTGTTTCTATTTTTTTTATAGTTTTTGGAGTTTTTTGCTTAAGAAGCTCGACCCTTTTTATCGCTTCATATAGCGTCGAGACGTCAAACGGCTTGGTTAAAAAGTCCTTCACGCCAAGCCTAACGCTCTCGATCGCCTTATTAAGCGTGGCGTTTCCAGTCATTATGATGACATCAAATTTGCCGTTTAGCTCTTTAATAAACTCAAGTCCGTCCATCTTTGGCATGTTTATGTCGGTGATTATTAGATCAGTGTCTTCACCTAGCTTTTTTAGAGCCTCAACTGCACTTTTATAGCTCTTGATGTTTAGCTCTTCATACTCGCCAAGTGCGATCTCAAGCGACTTTCGCATATTGATGTCATCTTCTACTATGACGATATTCATTTGATCTCTTTTTATTGAAGTGTGCCGATGATAGCGGATTTTGGCTTAAATTCCACCATAAATCTAACTGGCAAAATTTTCAAATTTGAAGCGTTTGTGACCTGTGCATTTTTGACATTAAGCTCATTTTTTATCATCACTTTTTTTAAGGCAAAGCAGTCAAAAATTTCATCTTTGTGTAAATTTAAAAAGCCAAGAGTTGTGGTGTTTTCATCTTTAAAAGCATCTATCTGGCAAAGAAATTTTGGTTTTGGATTTGATGTTAAAGTCATCGCCTTTGAAAATGAAATTTCCTCAAAGGCAACTATTTGGTTTTTTGTATCGACCTTCGCCCAGAAGATAAACTCCTCCAGGCAAAAGGCGAAATTTAAAAGTATTGTTAGTAAGAAAAGACTTCTCGCCACTTATCTTCGTCTATCTTAAGCTCCATATTTACCTTATAAAGCCCGTCTTTGAAATTTTCATTCACGATCCTTGCATTTTTGACAAGACCTTGAACCTTTGAAGTGATAGATGAATCATTTAGCATCGCGTCTCTTACGGTATCTTCAGCGTTGATCTTTACGCCATAAAGCTTACCAGCAAGCTGAGAATAAGCATCAGCCATCGCCGCTCTTTTTGCAAGAGTGACCGACTGAGCGTACGAGAGCGAATTTAGCGGAGCTATGCCCTCGCCTGTGGCTCTAAAAGTGGTCTCTCTTGGAGCACTATCATATATCATCTTCTCTTTTTTCATCACCTCTCTAAGATCGTCTTTATCGACCTTTTGGATGACTACGTTGCGGTTTGATGTGTTAGTTGGCTCGCCCATAAAGCCGTTAAATGAGCAACCGCCAAAAATAGCAACCATCAAAGCAAAAGATAAAATTTTAACCTTCATAAACAACCTTTTTTATGCTTCTATTTAAAATTTAGTAGCAAAATTTATTCCAAAAGCCCCATATCTTCGCTTGGTGCTTCTTCCTCGTCCTCACCATCATCTGCCTTAGGGCATCTTGCAATACTTACAACATCATCGCCATCGACATTTACAACGATCACACCACTTGTGTTACGTCCTGCTTTGCGGATGGTTTGCATATCAACTCTGATCATCTTGCCACTTGATGTTAGAGCCATTAGATCTTGCTCTTCATCAACCATCACAACACCGATCAGATCGCCTGTTCTGCTTGTTAGCTTCATGCAAATGACACCTTTGCCACCGCGATTTGTCAAGCGGTACTCATCAGCGGTTGTGCGCTTGCCGATACCTTTTTGAGATATGCTTAAAATTTCTTGATCATTGCTTTCGATGACTGCTGCGCCTACGACCTCATCGCCTAGCTCTTTAAATTTGATGCCAGTTACGCCGCGTGCAGTTCTTCCCATTTGGCGAACCTTACTAATCTTAAATTTAAGACACATACCTTTTTTAGTCACTACAAATAGCATTGTCTCATCGCCTGAGTTTGCGTCTTCTTCGGCGTTTGCATTGTCTTCGTCGATCTCGTTTTGTATCTCTTCTATCTCAAGTACTTCAGTCTCAACGCTTAGCTCATTCTCAGGGTCAGTTACTGGCATATCATCATATGTTTGAGCAATGAGCGCAGTTACTAGCTCGTCGTTCTCATCAAGACTGATCGCTCTTACGCCAACAGAGCGGATGTTTTTAAACTCGCTTAAATTTGTGCGTTTTACGATGCCGTTTTTAGTGAAAAACGCTAGCGATTTGCTCTCGTCAAAGTCAGTCGTTGGGATGATCGCTTTAATCTTCTCATCAGGCTGCAGCTGGATCAAATTTACAACTGCTTTGCCTTTTGCTGTGCGGCTTCCTTCTGGGATCTTATAGACTTTTAGCCAGTATAGCTGTCCGCGGTCTGTCACAAACATAAGCGTATCGTGGGTATTTGAAGTAAAGAAGCTCTCTATAAAGTCATCATCGTATGTCGTGACCGCTACTTTGCCCTTGCCACCACGTTTTTGCTTCTCGTACTGCTTGCTTGGCACACGCTTGATGTAGCCGCGGTGAGTTATGGTTACGACCATATTTTCATTTGGTATGAGGTCTTCGATGTCGATATCATCGTAGTCATCGACGATCTCTGTCACTCTTGGTACTTTAAATTTATTTTTTATCTCAAGAAGCTCTTCTTTGATCAAATTTTCAAGCAATGTCTCACTCTTTAAAATTTCATCAAGTCTTGCGATCTCAGCCATAAGCTCGGCTAGCTCGGTCTCTAGTTTTTCTCTCTCTAGGCCTGTAAGCTTGCTTAGGCGCATATCAAGGATAGCGTTTGCTTGAAGCTCTGAGAGGTTAAATTTACTCATCAAGCCTTCTCTAGCAACCGATGTATCAGCACTATTTCTAATAAGCTCGATCACCTCGTCAATATTATCAAGTGCGATCTTTAGACCCTCTAAGATGTGGGCTCTTGCACGCGCTTTTTCAAGCTCAAATATCGTTCTTCTAATGATAACTGTTTTTCTGTGATTTAAAAATAGCTTAAGCAGCTCAATAAGGTTAAATACCTTTGGCTCTTTGTTATTAATAGCAAGCATAATAACGCCAAAAGTGCTCTCCATCGTGGTTGATTTAAATAGGTTGTTTAGCACGATGTCGCTCATAGCGTCGCGTTTTAGCTCAATAACTACACGGATGCCGTCCTTATCAGACTCATCTCTAACCTCGCTAATGCCCTCTATCTGCTTATCTTTTACAAGCTCGGCGATCTGCTCAATGAGCCTTGCTTTGTTTGTTTGATAAGGCAGCTCGTCGATTACTATGACATCTTTGTTTGGCTTTTTTTCTATGTGAGTTTTAGCTCTTAGTTTGACTCTGCCACGACCTGTACGGTAGGCCTCTATTATGCCTTTTTTACCAAAGATGATACCACCTGTTGGGAAGTCTGGACCTTTAATAAATTCCATCACCTCTTCAAGTGTAGCCTCTTTGTTTTCAAGAAGGAGCAAAAGACCATCTATAAGCTCATCAAGGCTGTGTGGTGGGATATTTGTCGCCATACCGACCGCAATACCGCTTGAGCCGTTTAATAATAAATTTGGCACACGGCTTGGAAGTACATCTGGTTCAACCTCTCTATCATCGTAGTTTGGCACAAAATCAACCGTGTCTTTGTCGATATCTTTTAAAAGCTCTTCGGTAAGCATTGTCATTCTAGCTTCGGTATAACGCATCGCAGCTGCGCTGTCGCCATCTATTGAACCAAAGTTTCCTTGCCCGTCAACGACTGGATAACGCATAGAAAATTTCTGAGCCATACGAACAAGTGCGTCATAAACCGCTATGTCGCCGTGCGGGTGATACTTACCGATGACTTCACCGACGATACGAGCTGACTTCATATAGGCACTTCTGCTACCAACGCCAAGATTGTCCATAGCGTATAAAATTCTTCTATGAACTGGCTTTAATCCGTCTCTAGCGTCAGGCAAAGCACGTCCGACGATGACGCTCATGGAGTAGTCAAGATAGCTAGTTTTTATAGACTCTTCGATATCAACAGATGCGATATCTTGAGTTAATTCAAGTAGATTGTCTTTCATTTTTTTCCTTAAATTTAGCTTGGCTGATTTTAGCTTAAAATTAATAAAAACTTGCTAAATAGCAAATCAGCGACTTTGGCAATAGAGCGATAAAAATTTTAGTCTAAAATTTTTACTATCTGCTCTTTTTTAAGAATAAAATCGTAGCTAAAGGCATCTATTACGACTCCAGCGTAGCTACTCTCTTTTAGCATAGCTAGATACTCTTTTATCCCTATCTCAATGCTCTCTTGCTCGCTATCGTTTCGCCAAAGCTTCATCGCCTCTTTGCTAGTAAATGCTGGAAAATAGCTAAGCTTCTCGCCCTCATCTTCAAGCAGGATAAATTTGATATTTGAGCCCTCTTCTTCATAAACCACACCACCATCAGGCTTTGCGAGTGCTTGGTTTAAGAGTACCGGAGCAAAAAAACTAGCCTTTTTCAAAGCTGCTATCAAATTTATCTCATTTTGCTGACTAGGATCATTTAAAAATTTATCCATCACTTCTTGCATTTTAGCCCCTAAAAACCTCATCTACGGCCTGACAGATCGTATGTATAAAAAAGATGTGCGACTCTTGGATCCTTGCGGTATCGCTTGAGCTAACGACTAAATTTAGATCACATCCTTCATTCATCGCACCACCGCCTTTACCGCTAAGTCCAAGTACTGCAACGCCCATTTTTTTAGCACTTTTTATCGCTTCAAGGACGTTTTTGCTGTTGCCACTTGTTGAGATCGCCACGAGCAAGTCGCCCTCCTGCGCCAAAGCCTCAAACTGGCGTGAAAAAACATAGTCAAAGCCGTAGTCATTGCCAATGGCCGTAAGTGCCGAAGTGTCAGTAGTTAACGCGATGCCAGGTAGTGGCTGGCGCTCGCTTTTATATCTGCCAGTTAGCTCGGCTGCAAAGTGTTGAGCGTCCGCTGCAGAGCCGCCGTTGCCACATATTAGCACCTTTTTGCCATTTTTTAGCGTATCAGCTACCATCTGGCAAGCACACTCTAGGCTACCTAGCAAATTTACATGCTCGCTAAAGATCTTTTGGTGAGCCTCGAGCTCATTTTTTATCATTGTTTTTAGCATCTTTTATCCTTTTTATTATCCCTGTTGTGCTTTTGCCCTCGACAAAGTCAATCAGCCTGACCTCTTTTACGATCTCGCTACCAACGACCTCTTTATCTTTATAATCAGCCCCTTTTACAAGCACGTCCGGCTTTATCTTTGTTATCAAATTTAATGGCGTATCCTCGTCAAATATCACGACATAATCGACAAACCCAAGCCCACTTAGCACGCAGGCTCTATCATCTTGCGAGTTTATAGGTCTCGCCTCGCCTTTTAGCCTCTTAACTGAAGCGTCAGAATTTAGCCCAACGACCAAAAGATCGCCAAGCTCTCTTGCACGGGCTAGGTATTTTACGTGTCCAGCGTGCAAGATATCAAAGCAGCCATTTGTGAAAACGACCTTTTTCTTGCCCTTTTGGCTCAAAATTTCTTCTAACTCCTCAACGCTTTTAAGCTTATGCTCGAAATTTGCCCCAAATGAGCTATTTAGCAGCTGCTCGATCTCGCTAAAGCTAGCCGTTGCGCTACCTATCTTTGCCACGACGACGGCTGCAGCGAGGTTTGCTATCTTTATCGCCTCTTTTATGTCAGCACCAGTTGCTAGCATATAGCCAAGTGTAGCTAGCACCGTATCCCCGGCACCTGTGACGTCAAAGACCTCTTTTGCTTTAGCGGCAAAGATGTGCAGCCTGTCGTCATATAGCGCGATGCCCTCTTCTGAGATCGTGATGATCGAATAGGTCAAATTTAGCTCGTCTTTTAGCTGTTTTATCGCCTTTTCAAGCTCGGTCTTGTCTTTTATCTTTAAATTTGTAGCCTCGCTCGCCTCTTTTTTATTTGGCGTTAGAAGGGTCGCGTTTTTATACTTTGAGTAGTCACTGCCTTTTGGGTCAATAAGAACTGGGATATTTAGTCTCACGCACTCGTTTATGATCTCTTGGCAGACCTTTTCGCTAAGCACGCCTTTACCGTAGTCGCTTAACAAGACGGCCTTGAAATTTGCAAGATTTTCTTTGACTTTTAAGACGAGCTCATCTTCTAAATTTATCTTGACAACGCTCTCTTTATCAATCCTGACAACTTGCTGGTGGGATGCCATGATACGGCTTTTTATCGAGCTTTCACGCCCTTTTTCGGTGAGTATGAGCTCATCTTTTACATTTAGCTCAGCAAGTCTCTCTTTTATCTTTTTGCCAGCCTCATCATCTCCTAAGACGCTAGCCACGCTCACATTTGCGCCAAGAGAGAGTAAATTTCTCACCACGTTGCCAGCGCCACCAAGCGTGTAGGTTTCATTGTTTATCTTTACAACCTGCACTGGCGCTTCAGGCGAGATACGGTCGCAGCTACCCCAGATATAGTGGTCCAGCATGAGATCGCCGACGACTAAAATTTTAACTCTCTTAGCCATTTATCTCTTCCTTGTAAATTCTCTTTATTTCTGGCAAGTAGTCTTTTATCGCTTCTTCCAAGCTCCAAGTCGCACTAAAGCCAAATGCCTCGCGAGCTGGGGCTACGTCGGCCTCGGTGTGAAACTGATATGAGCCAATAAATGGATTTTTTATGTATTCGTTGCCTAAATTTACACCGATCTCTCGCTGCAAGATGTCAGCAATATCTTGAAAGCTTCTTGCTTTGCCAGTAGCTGCGTTATAGACGCCACTTGGTGCATCAAGCGCTTTTATGTTTGCATCAATAATATCTTTTATGTAAACAAAGTCTCTTTTGATCTGGTCGCTACCTTCAAAGAGTCTTGGGGTCTTGCCAGCTAAAATTTGCAGACCAAACTGAAGTACCATCGAGGCAGTTTTATTTTTGAAAAACTCGCCCTTGCCAAAGACATTAAAATACCTCAGCCCAACCACGCTTACACCGCGTTTTGCATAAATTTTATTGATATTATCCATGCTAAGTTTGCTAAAGCCGTAAACGTTATTTGGTGCTTCGCACTCGCCGACGGTTTGTGGACTCTTTGCGTTGCCATAAGTGGCGCCTGAGCTTGCGTAGATCATCTTTGCGCCCAAACTCTCGCAAATATCGAGCAAATTTACAAAGGCGTTTACATTTGTTTTTATTAGCTCATCTTGCTCTTTTACGGTCGTATCTGAGATCGCTGCCTCGTGGTAGATGACGTCTGGAGCAAAGTTTTTTATCTTTTCAAGTGTGCTGCGATCGTTAATGTCGCCAGCGTAAATTTCACCCCTAAAGCCAAGTAAATTTTTAAAATGGCCAAAGCTTTTTAGGTTGCCGTTGCTAAATGTCTCATCGTTTCTAAATTTATCCACGACAAGCACGTGAGCATCTTTAAAATTTTCATCAAAATAATGCGCCAGCGCCGAGCCTATAAAGCCAGCGCCGCCAGTTATAACTATCTTTTTTCCATTTAAATTCATAGTGATTTTTCCTTTTTTAGCTTATTTAAAACATCTCTTACATCTTTAAAATTTATCCCATCAAGCAAGAAATTTCTACCAACACCTGCTCTTTTGCCGGCCTCGACGTCACTTGGTTTATCGCCTATCATGAGCGAGTTTTTAGGGTTTATGTTAAAATCTTTGCAGGCATCAAGTATCATCTTTGGATTTGGTTTTCTACAAGCGCAATCCGCCTCTGGAGCGTGTGGACAAAAGTAGACTTTAGTGATAAAAATTTGCTCTTTTTTAAAGCTTTCTAGCATAAATTTATTTAGAGCATCAAACTGCTCCTGCGTGTAGTAGCCCCTGCCGATGCCTGATTGATTTGTCACGACAAAGAGCTTATAGCCAGCCCCAGCAAATTCTCTTAACGCATCAAAAATGCCATCGATAAATTTAAAATCTTTTATCTCGTAAACATATCCAGCATCTTCGTTTATTACGCCGTCTCGATCCAGAAAAAGTGCTTTAATAGGCTTATTTTTATTCATTTGGTGATTATAGCCAAAATATTTTAACTAGCTTCTTGCGAATTTACCTTTTTGTACTATAATGCATAAACTTTTTTTACAAAGGATGAAAAATGAAAAAATTACTAATTGTTTCTAGCGTTGCGGCTCTACTTTCAACTGCTGCCTTTGCTGCAGATGGTGCTGCTATCTACAAAAAATGCATCGCCTGTCATGGTGCAAAAGCTGAAAAAATGTTTAATAATAAAGTTCCAGCTTTAACATCTCTTGATGCAGCAGCTATCGAAGAGGCACTAAAGGGTTATAAAACAGGAGCAAATAAATTTGGTCTTGGCGCTATGATGAAACCAATCGCTACTCCAATGAGCGACGAAGATGCGAAAGCAGTAGCTGAATACATCCAAACTTTAAAATAATAATTAGGGGCATTCGCCCCTCCTGCATTTTTAAATTTATACTAATAATCCATAAAACATATAGTAGATAGGAATTTCTCTTTTTATATTTAAAAGTTATGAAACCTTTTTTTACTAATCTTTCTTTTTACATATTAAAACAAAACTATTCTAGTCTTCAAAGCCATAAAACAACGCTTAGAGATAGCTAAGAGCGTAAGTAAAATAGAGGCTCGTAAACTCTTTACTGAAACAAAAGACGACCAAGTGCTTCGTATGACATACTACTGGGTATCTCAAGGGGCTTATGATAACTGCAAAGACCTACCCTTAAACAAGTGCCCCATAACTCATCTAAACCACGATATAGCAAATCGTATGTGGTGGGCTGTAAGAAACCATCTATGATATAAGGGAGAAAACAACACTCACGGATTATACGTATTACGCCATACAGTGGCTTCTAGGTTAGTGAGCTTGAAGGGATTTAATGCTCATAAACTGATGGCTTTTATGGGTCATACAGATATCAAAAGTAGCTTACACTACGTTCATCTCAATGTTGATGATATACGTGATGGCACGGGGGTTGGCGTTTAGTTTTTAAATGATAAAGATACGAGGCATTTGGTTGCGGAGGACGGATTTGAACCGCCGACCTTCGGGTTATGAGCCCGACGAGCTACCACTGCTCTACTCCGCGATAAGTATTATTTTGGATTTAAAAAGTGGATGGGGTAAGAGGATTCGAACCTCTGAATGACTGGACCAAAACCAGTTGCCTTACCGCTTGGCGATACCCCAATGTTTTTAAGAGTTGTAATTATATAGATTTTAATGTGCTTTGTCAAGACTTTTTAGAATTTTAATAAAAATTAAAATTCTAAAATTAAAATAATTTATGACTTTAGCTATAAAATTTCTCTTTGTCCTTTTGCATTCACTGGACTTAAAACACCCATTTTCTCCATTTGCTCTATTATGTTTGCAGCTTTGTTGTACCCTATTTTTAAACGCCTTTGCAGATAACTGATCGACGTTTTTTGCTCACTTAAAATGATCTCTTTGGCCTCTTCGTAAAGTTCATCAAGTTCATCTTCTCCTAGAGGACCAGCAGCCACGCTTCCGCTTGTACCTTCTTCTATTAAAAATTTCTCGTCATAAACTACATCTTGTTGCTCTTTTAAGAAATTTACAACCGTTTCTATCTCTTTTTCGCTAGCAAATGGTGCATGTAACCTTATCACACCAGGGCTTCCTGGAGGTGTAAATAACATATCTCCACGTCCGAGCAAGCTCTCAGCTCCCATTTGATCCAAGATAACCTTACTATCGATCCTCTGCCCTACTCTATAGCTTATCCTGCTTGGTAAATTTGCCTTTATAAGGCCAGTCACGACATCGACACTTGGGCGCTGGGTTGCCACTATCAAGTGTATACCGCTAGCTCTTGCCATCTGTGCTAGGCGGCCTATATAAAGCTCCACATCCTTGCCACTAGTCATCATCAGATCAGCAAGCTCATCGATGATCACAACGATATACGGGAACTGCTCGCCGCCCTCCTCTTTCATCTTTTCATTGTAGCTCTCTATATTTTTCGTACGAGTTTGGCTCATTATCTTATATCTTCGCTCCATCTCAGCGACCATATTTGCAAGTGCAGTGATCGCCTTTTTAGCCTCTGTGATAACCGGTGTCAAAAGGTGCGGGATATCGTTATATATGCTAAATTCAAGCATCTTTGGATCTATCATCATTAGGCGCAAAGTTTGTGGGCTATTTCTATAAAGTAAGCTTAAAAGCATCGCGTTTATACCCACACTTTTGCCAGATCCTGTAGTTCCAGCGATTAGCAAATGAGGTAGTTTTTTAAGGTCAGTCACAAAAGGAGCACCAACGATATCTTTGCCAAGCGCCATAGTCAGCGGGCTACTTGCATTTTTAAAGACTTCGCTCTCTAAAATTTCTTTTAGGTATATAGTTTCTAAGTTTTGATTTGGTACCTCGATGCCTACCACATCTTTACCAGGGATCGGCGCTTGAATACGGATCGTTTGAGCCTTTAGTGCCATCGCTAGGTCATCTTGAAGTGTTAAAATTTTACTTACCTTGATATGTGGAGCTGGACGAAACTCAAATGTCGTGACGATAGGCCCAGTATAAGTTCTAACCACATCGCCGTCTATTTTAAACTTACGAAGTTTATCAAGCAAATTAGAAATTTGCTGATCGATTTCCGTTTCATTTACGCTGTGCGAGCGTTTTGGCGGATCGTTTAAAAATTTAAGCGGTGGTAAGACAAAATTCTTTGGCTTTTCGACATTGCCTCGTTCTATTTGATCAAGCAGCTTCTTGTTTTCAGCCACTTCGTTTAAAATTTCAACTCCATTTATAGTTGAGGCCCTGCTCTCTTTTTCTGACTCAGACTCTAGCTCTTCATCTAAACTCTGTTCATCATCATTTAGTACCTGAGCTTC
The DNA here is from genome assembly GCF_003048405.1 of Campylobacter concisus. Classification (NCBI taxonomy): domain Bacteria; kingdom Pseudomonadati; phylum Campylobacterota; class Epsilonproteobacteria; order Campylobacterales; family Campylobacteraceae; genus Campylobacter; species Campylobacter concisus. The sequence goes on from NZ_PIQS01000002.1 coordinate 151,897, forward strand.
GATAAGCTCTTCTTCTTTTATACCTTCAGATTTTGACCTCTTGCGTTCTATCTTTGGGATTTGTCTTGGTTTTATATCCTTTAAATTTTTACTCGCCTCGTAGCTTTTTGGCTCTCTATCGACAAAAGCCTTTCTTAAAACAATGATAAAATTTTCCCTAAAAGCAAGCCCAAGCGAGATAATAAACATCATAAGTATAGCAACCGCAGTGCCGATAGAGCCGATCACCTCTTTTAAGGCACTAACTATGAAATTTCCAATTATACCGCCATTTACACTTGAAGCACTCAAGGCTTGAAACATCAAAAAAGCTACAAAAAAGAGGAAAATTCCTACTAAAAACTGAGCAAAATCAAAATCAAATTTCTTAAAATTTTTATAGACAAAATAGCCCAAAATGATCAATAAAAATGGATAAACATACGCAATAAGTCCAAAATATTTGATATTTAAAACACCAAGACCTTGTCCAAGCGAGCCAACAAAATCAGCAGTTGGAGCAGCTGTAGCGATACCAAAATATATAAAAATGCAAACAAAAATTGTAAATAAGATATGTCGTAAAATTTTAGATCCTTTATAAAAAAGGCTTATTATAGCACGCTTGAGTTTAATTTTAAAAAATCAGCAAGCTAGGTGGCCTGCTGATTTAAATTTTAATTTAAATAATTTAGCAAGCTTAGTTGATTTATCTTTGCACTTGCTTGTAGGGTTGCTTGATAAGATAGTGAAAGCTGCGTAAATTTCAAATATGACTCCGCATAGTCTGCGTCAATTACATCATTTTTAACAGTTTGCACATTCACTTTCATTACTTCGGCTCGCTCTTTTGTAGCAGTTAAAAGTCTTGATTGAGAGCCGATCTTTGTAAGCTCTTTATTTGCATGATCTATTAAATGATCAAGCCTTTGTAATGCACCTTGCATACCAGTATTTCGTGGATCATTACTATTTGCATCAGCTCTATAATATCCCTTTCTAACAGCCTCAATCATATTATCAAGGTCTTGAAAAACGCTCGTACTTGGCTCATCAATAGTTAAAGCATTATTTTCGTTAAAGCTAAAGACAGAACCCTTTCCTTGAGGGTGGCCAGCATTACCAGCCGTATCTCTACCAGTGCTATCGCCATCAAATTTATCGCTATTTTTTGCATCATGCATAGTTACTTCTATGTTTGTTACTGATTTTGTCTTATCAGTTAAAACCATTCTGCCTTTATCATCTAAAGTTGTCTCTACCGCGCCCTTTGTTTTTGATAAAGCCTCTTTATAGGCATTATAGTTTTGATCTCTTTTTACTTTTTCTATATCTGTATCAAAATTTGCGTTTTCTGCATGTGGAGGGTTTGGAATATTATCGCTTGCTGCCATAGCAACGATATCCATGAGCTGTCTATAAGTAAAATCGCTAGCGTAAGTTCTGTAACTTCCAAACTCATCTGAGTTATAAACTGTTAAAGTTCTAGTTGCAGAAGGTGTGCCACCTGGTGGTGTAGATGTTATGTCAAATTGCACTGGAGTATTTGTACCCCCTGCTGTGCCCATTTTTACCTTTATGTCATATTTTGTGCCAGTGATTGACTTTACTTGTAAATTTATCTCTTGGTTGTCGATATTAAAAAGCTCTCTCTTTCTAGCATCGACATCTTTTGGATATAAATTTCTATCGTAGCTCTCTTTTGTACCAGAAACTTCGCTTAGCTTTGTCTGATCTGTTGCATATTCGCCCGTTCTTCTAGCTACTTGAGGTAAATTTGCGATTAGCTCATTATCTTTTCTTTCAAATCTAACCTTGTCATAGTCAAATGCATTTGTCGCATTTCCATCTTTATCGGTATATTTGCTCTTTACAAACTCAGTGATATGAACCGTTTTTGGAACGTTATTTGCCATAGTTTCAAGATCTTCAAGAGAATTTACCGTATCAAGCGCATTGTTTTGAGCGATTGCACCACGATTTGGTGCTACTGACGTGGCTGCAACCATATGAAAGTCAATAGTTTGATTACCTTTAGTAAGATCTTTTATATTAAATTGTCCATCGTTATTTATGCTTACATCAACAACTTTTGTTGTTTTTGTATTGCCAAATTCCATGCCGATTTTTTCCATAAGCCCAGCCATTGTTGTATTTGCACTCATCTTAAATTTGCTAGTAAATGTCGTGCCGTCTGGCTTTTTGCCTTGCATGAAAAAATATGTATCTGGAAAATTTACATTTGAATTATCTAAAAAATCATAATCCGGATTTATTGTGCCATTGTAAGAGCCGTCACTTCTAACCACTGAATCACTAGCGTAATTTAGTCCGATCATATTTTTTATCTTGCTGTTATCGTTTAGAAATTTTGGTGCATAAGAGATGTCGGTTCTAGTTTGATCAGCTAAACGAACATTTGTGGTCAAAATTTTACTGTAATCGCCATCTTTTCCTAAAAATAGATCATACCCTGGGATATTATAAGGAAGCTCAACCTGAGCACCAGCTGATGTTTTCATATAATCACGGTTGCCTTGATACTTTCCTGCACCATCTATTGGCTTTGTATCAACAGCGCTTCCAGAAAACAAAAACTGCCCATTAACCGAAGTGTTTGCAATATTTACAAGGTGATTTTTTATACCTTGAAGGTCATTTGCCAAAGCCTCTAGCGATGTCTTACTATGCACACTGCTAGCTGCTTGGACTACTTTTGTCTTAAAATTTTCAAGCTGTTTTTCAAACTCTTGTAATGCATTATCTGTATTTTTTGAGAAATTTACAGATTTACCAGTGGCATCAACTACTTGAGTGAGGGTAGTTGCTTCATAATCAAGCCTCATCGCATCATTATAAGTCGCAGCACCATCGTATGGATCTTGAATTTTCAAACCATTTGAGAGCTGCTTGTAGCTTTTATTTACACCAGTCATATTTTTTTGGTAGTCATGCAAAGTCTGACTAAAACGTAGTTGGTTTGTTATTCTCATAATTTTTTCCTAAATTTTTATTCACTCTAAGCAAAAATGATTCCGCTTGTTTTTATATCGGTAAAAATTTGATTTTTTTTAGCATAAAAAGTTTATTGTATAATCCAACAAATTTTATATATAAAATAGGTAAGAAAAATGGCATTAAAAATTCTCTTTTCTCCAAGCGAAAGTAAAATTTCTATAAATACGAATAATAAATTTAATGGTAAGGATTTGATATTTCCAGAGCTTTTTGACAAAAGAGTTGAAATTTTAAACAGATACGATGAGTTTTTAAAAAACGCAAATTTAGACGAGATAAAAAAGCTTTTTGGACTAAAAGAGCTTGAAGAGAGCAAGCAGTTGCGAGAAAGCCTATCTCAAAAAGGCAGCATAAAAGCCATCTTAAGATATGATGGCGTAGCTTATAAACATCTAAACTATCGTGGTTTAGACAATGAGGCGCAAAAATATATAGATAATAATGTTTTAATATTTTCAAATTTATTTGGGCCTATCTTAGCAAAAGATGAGATACCAGAGTACAAACTAAAACAAGGTGAAAAGCTAGATGGCTTTGAAATTTCAAAATTTTATGAAAAAAATTTTAGTAAAGCGGTTAATGATTTTTTGCAAAATGATGAGATTTTAGACCTTAGAGCTAAGTTTTATGAAAAATTTTACACTATAAAAAAAGAATACATAACTTTTTGTTTTGTAAAAAATAAAAAAATAGTGAGTCATCACGTAAAAGCATATAGAGGCGAAGTCTTGCGCCAGATAGCAAATAAACTTATAAAAAATAAAAATGAACTAATGAGCTTAAATTTTAAAAATTTAAGGCTTATTGATATGAAAAAGATTGGGCTAAAGACCGAGCTTACGTTTGAAATTTGCGAGTAAATCTTTAAAAAAAATGCATTTTTTGTTAAAAAAACGTAAAAAAGAGCTAAATTTAGGGAAAAAGTATTGTATTTTTTTTTAAAAGAGTGTAATATAGCCACATAACTTCTTAAAAGGATGGTTCATGAAAAAAGCTGAATTTATTCAAGCTGTTGCCGATAAGGCTGGTCTTTCAAAAAAAGATACTCTAAAAGTTGTTGATGCTACTTTGGAGACAATCCAAGCAGTTCTTGAAAAAGGCGATACAATTAGCTTTATAGGCTTTGGTACTTTCGGTACTGCTGACAGAGCTGCAAGAAAAGCTAGAGTTCCTGGAACTAAAAAAGTTATCGACGTTCCTGCTAGCAAAGCAGTTAAATTCAAAGTTGGCAAAAAACTTAAAGAAGCAGTTGCTGCTGGTGCTGCTAAAAAAGGTAAAAAGAAATAATTTCTTTTTAGGGGAGCAACTCTCCCCCTTTTTTTCTCTCACATAAAATTTAATTTCAATTTTTACTTTAGCCCGAGTGGTGAAACTGGTAGACGCGCCAGACTCAAAATCTGGTAAGGGCAACCTTGTGTCGGTTCGAGTCCGACCTCGGGCACCATTATTTACCTAAATAATTTCTAAATTTATCCGATATTATCTGCAACATCTTTAAAAAGGATTTTAGATGAATATTGCATCGTTAAAATATAACTTTATAAATTTAAAAGATTTAGAAAATCCTACAGAAATGCTCCATGCCTTTAAGGATAAACAAGGTTTAGAGATAAATAACGACCAAATTTTAAGTCTAAAAGAAAGCATAAAGGCAAGCAAAGTTATAAATGTCACTGATGCCGAGATCAAAGAGCAAAATAGGCACAAAATCCTACAAAAAGTAGAAGAAATTTTAAATAACTACTCAAAAAATCTCATCTACAGCAACAATAAAATCCACTCCGATGAGCTTTCCAAAGGCTATCATTTTAGTGAAAATTCCTACTTTAAAAATATAAAAGCTTCAGATAGCAGCAGCATGCTATCTACACTAAAAAGTGGATACCTAAAAAATACAAAATTTAAAAATTTAAACGATTACGCTTATTCAAACACTCTAAAAACAAAATATGGAGAAGTAGAAGTATTTTTAGATATTTACGGCGATAGCGACAAACTTGGCACTACAAAATTAGAAAACAATAGCTATCTTTTTAGCTTTGATAGTAATAACGACGGCGCGCTAGACCAAAAAGATATACTCTTTGATAAGCTAAAAGTAAGGGGTTATGACAAAGACGGAAATGAAAAAATAGCAAATTTAAGCGATGTGATGCCAAGGGTCGATCTTAGGCAGTTTATCAGCACAAATGTCATAAATCACAACCGAATAGAAAGAGAAGAGCTAAATCGTAAAGCAACGATCACAAATAATCCCGATCTTTACGTAGATACAAAAGATATTGATTATAGACACTCTTACTACGCCTCAGATCCAAATACTTTGTTCGCTGCAGAAAACAGATATGAAAAGATAGAGAAAAATGATATAAATAATTTCTTTAAAAAATATGCCCAAAATGACGGCTGGGTCGATCTAAGACACAATAATATCTTTGGCAAAGATAGCTCTTTTAAAAATTTTGCCTATCTTAAAGTGGGTTTTGATGATACTGCAAGACTAAGCGAGTTTAATCCGATCATTGAACCAAGCAAAGATTACAAAAAAGATGAAAATTTCTCATATACAAAATTTCAAAAAGATAGTTTTATGAAATTTTACAAAGATTATAACGCTGAGTTTGTCGCATACAACAAAATGATAGAAAATCTTGGCAATAATTTAAAGAAATTTGAAGAGAATGCGGATGCTTATATATCAAAGCTTGAGAAGACAAAATCAGCCAAAATGATCGCGATGGAAAATGAATTTAAGCAAGCAACTGGACTTGAGTTTAGTTTCTCAAATTTAAAAAAAGTAAAAAAGGCTTTTATAACAAATGAAGCCACAGCTGCCGCATCTTTGCAAGATAGCGATAGCGTCATAGCTATGAAGCTAAACAAAGATGGCACTATAAGGTTAAAATTTGATAGTGGTAGAGAGATAGACGTAAAAGAGCTTTATAACGATACTGGCAAGCTAAATACATCAAGTGAGCTAAAAACTAGCATAAATTTAGAGGCAAAAAAGATGAGTAATGTGCAGCTAAATAGCTTGGATTTTAAAGATATTGGCTTCATGCAAAGTGATAAAATCGTAAGCCTAAAAGATGCTGGAGCGATCGCTATTGCCAATCTATCTAATAAATTTGAGAGTAAATTTTTAATCAGTCTAAATAATGGCAAAAGCATATCTACAAGAGAAATTTACAATATCAGCTATCTTGAGAATGATTTAAAGAGCAAAGAAAAGATAGATGAGAGAGATAAATTTTATAAAAGGGTTGATATTAAGGCATAAATTTTGAGAGCAAATTTTAAAAAAGGTTTATTGTAATTTAATCTTATGGGTCCTATAATCAATTTTCCGTAAAAATTTAGATTTAAAAGAGAATGCTATGAACTTCACTCCACTTTTTGCAATTTTTTTCATAATCGCAACTGGTTTTTTTGCTAAAAAAGTCGGCATTGTTGAGCAAAAGCACTCGATCCCATTTGTGGATTTTGTCCTTTGTTTTGCAATGCCTGCGCTAATTTTCGACAAAATTTATCACGTAAACGTCGATGTTTCGCTCATAAATACAATTTTAATTGGCTTTGGCTCAACAGCTATCAGCGCTGTCATGGCATTGGTGCTTGGTAAGATTTTTAAATTTACTAAAGTAACAACTGTTAGTATGGTCATGCTAAGCCTTTTTGGTAATACCCTATTTGTCGGTATGCCTGTCATTCAGGGCTTCTTTGGTGATGCGATGGTAAATGAAGTCATCTTTTACGATCAAATAGCCACTGGTATCCCGCTTTCGATCCTTGGGCCACTTATTCTCTCTTTTGCTGCACCAGAGAAGGTTTCACTATTTCAAAATACGATGAAAATTTTAAAATTTCCGCCATTTATCGCGCTTATTATGGCTCTTATCTTAAAAGAAGTACCTTTGCCTGATTTTATCTTTGCTCCACTTAGGATGTTTGAAGGTAGCGTTACTCCGGTGGCACTTTTTGCGATTGGTGTTGGTCTTAACTTTGGCAGTATCACAAGCACATACAAAGGCGTTAGCGTCGTGCTTTTATGCAAGATGATCTTGCCAGCTATCATATTTTTCATCATACTAAAATTTTCAGGTATCCAAATGAATAGAACATGGGTAGTTGGTCTCTTTCAATGTGCAATGCCAACATCAGCCCTTGCAAGTGCAATGATCATAAAAGCTGGGCTTGATAGCTCATTAGCCATTTCATCAGTGGCCATTGGAGTGCTATTTTCATTTATCACGCTTCCAGTTATATATTTTGTATTTGCGTAAATTCACACTCACTTAACACTAAAGAGATAGTATTTCATCATATTTCATTTAAAGGAGACGTTATGAAGAAATTACTGCTAGTTGCACTTGGTGCTATGTTTATGCTTGGTGGTCTTGCAAATGCTACTGAAATGATGAAAAAAGATGACATGGGCAAAGACGAGATGATGAAGAAAGAGCAGATGATGAAAGATGACATGGCTAAAAAACCCATGGTAAAAAAAGATGAGATGAAAAAAGACGACATGGGCATGAAAGATGAAATGAAGAAAGACGACATGGGTATGAAAAAAGACGAAATGAAAAAAGGTATGTAAAGGTGCTTGATGGTTAGAATTTTGCTCGTTGAAGATGATGAAATTTTACTTGATCTCATCAGTGAGTATCTAAGCGAAAATGGATATGAGGTCACTACTTCAGATAATGCCAAAGAAGCGCTTGATCTCGCCTACGAACAAAATTTTGACCTGCTTATACTTGACGTCAAAATCCCACAAGGAGATGGCTTTTCACTTCTTTCTTCCTTAAGAGAGCTAGGTGTTAGCGCACCTAGCATCTTTACCACCTCGCTAAATACCATTGATGATCTTGAAAAAGGCTACAAAAGTGGCTGCGACGACTATCTAAAAAAGCCATTTGAGCTAAAAGAACTACTCATACGTATACAAGCACTTCTAAAGAGAAATTTCTCACATCACAGTGGAGATGCGATCAAAATTTCAAGCGATTTTAGCTTTCATCCGCAGAGCAAAACACTAAGCAAAGATGGCAAAAATGTAAATATCTCGATTAAAGAGAGCGACCTACTCGCCCTATTTTTGCAAAACAAAGGCAAAATTTTAACTAAAGATGAGATTTTTAATAAAATTTGGAAATTTGACGAGGAGCCAAGCGAGCTTAGCCTTCGTGTCTATATCAAGAATTTACGCCAAATTTTAGGCAAAGATACCATATTAAATAGGCGTGGGGACGGCTATGTCTATGTCTGAAAAGACGCAAATTTTATTTAAAATTTTATCCCTCTATCTTGTTAGCACTGTGCTATTTTTAGGATATTTTTTCATACATGACTATAAAAACAAAAAAGAAGCGCTCATTTTAAACGAGGTGAAGTCTTTAAAAGAGATAAAAATGGGCATTTACATGAAAGCTAGAATGAATGGACTTGATTCAATTTCAAGTCTAACAAAAGAGAAAGGCGTACATGCTTGCATCGTGCTAAAAAATGGTGAGAAAATTTACAAAGACTTTGACTGCCAAAAAATCGACAAAAGCAAAAATGTAAATTTGATCGGCGGCAAGGTCGCGATATTTGAAAAGATCCAGTACATGGACGACAACACTACAGACGAGCTCTCACACGCAGATATTTTTCTAGTTGGTAAAGATATCAAGGCTGAAATTTTATCTTTACAAATTTCAACCACGCTAAAGGCGCTCTTTTTCTTTTTTGCCCTGCTCTTTGTCGCCTTTTATCTCGCAAAACTAAGCCTAAGACCGCTTTATGAAAAGATAGATACGCTAAACCGCTTTATAAAAGACTCAACACACGAGATAAACACGCCTCTAAGCGTCATCTCGATGAGCATAGAAACGGCCGATCTTGACAACCTAAATGAGCGAAATTTAAAGCGTTTTAATAATATCAGCCTTGCCGCAAAGAGCCTAAATAACATTTATGACGCACTCGTTCATCTAAGCTTTAACCTAGATAAGCCTAGCAAAAAAGAGCTCATAGATCTAAATTTACTAACCACACAAAGACTGAACTATTTCTCGCCATTTTTTGCAAAACGCGGGCTTAAGATAGAGGCTAGTTTAAAGCCTAGCTTCATAAACGCAGACCTTGAAGATATGAGCAAAATTTTAGACAACCTCTTAAGTAACGCCTCAAAATATGCATCATCAAATTCAAAAGTTCGCATCATTTTAGAGCCAAATTTCTTTAGCATAACTAATCTAGGTCACGGTATCAGCAAGGAGCAACAGATGCAAATTTTTGATCGCTACACGAGATTTAACGACGATCAGGGTGGCTTTGGCATAGGACTAAGCTTGGTTAAGAGTTGCTGCATAAAAAATGGTATAGATGTAAAGTGTCAAAGTGAGCTTGGTAAAGAAACTACTTTTTCGCTTTCTTGGAAAGACTAAAACCAAAATTTCTAATATTAGATAATAAATTTTATTAAAAAAAAATAATTTATAGCAAAAATTTATTTTTGATAAACTTTATTAGTATTATAATCCTTCTACAAAATCTTAATCAAGGAGAAAAGTATGAAGTTACTAGAAAAATATGGGCTTTTCATAAATGGTGAGTGGCGCGACGCGAAAGACGGCGCTACCCTTGATGCTAAAAATCCAGCAAACGGCGAGCACCTTGCAAAGATCGCAGATGCGACTGAAGAAGATGTAAATGACGCTGTACGTGCTGCACGTGAGGCTTTTAAGAAATTTAAACACACCACAGTTAGCGAGCGAGCAAAACTGCTAAACAAGATCGCTGACATCATCGATGAAAACAAAGATCATTTGGCAAAAGTCGAGAGTATGGATAACGGCAAGCCGATCCGCGAGACGCTAAATGTTGATATTCCTTTTGCGGCAGAGCATTTTAGGTACTTTGCAGGTGTCATCATGGGCGAAGAAGGCAGCGCGAATGTGCTTGACGAGAAACAACTCTCTATCGTTTTACGCGAGCCACTAGGAGTTGTTGGTCAGATCGTGCCTTGGAATTTTCCATTTTTAATGGCAGCTTGGAAGCTAGCTCCAGTGATCGCAGCAGGTGATGCGAGCGTATTTAAGCCTTCAAGCGAGACAAGTCTAAGCGTACTTGAGCTATTTAGGCTGATAGATAAAATTTTGCCAAAAGGCCTTATTAACATCGTAACCGGCAGAGGCAGCAAGAGTGGCGAGTGGATCAAAAACCATCCAGGCCTTGACAAGCTAGCATTTACTGGTTCAACCGAGATCGGCCGCGATATCGCCATAGCTGCGGCTCGTCGCATCATCCCAGCTACACTTGAGCTTGGTGGTAAGAGCGCAAATATCTTCTTTAGAGACGCAAATTTAGACAAAGCGCTTGATGGTCTTCAGCTTGGAATATTATTTAACCAAGGTCAAGTTTGCTGCGCAGGATCTAGAATTTTCGTAGAAGAGAGCTTTTACGACAAATTTATAGAGGCTGCGGTTAAGAAATTTAGCACCATAAAAGTTGGCGATCCGCTAGATCCAAACACACAAATGGGCTCACAAATCAATAAAAAACAAGCTGAGCAGATATTAGAGTATGTCGAGATCGGCAAAAAAGAAGGCGCAAAAGTAGCAGTCGGTGGCAAAGCCTACACTGCAAATGGTTGCGACAAGGGCGCATTTGTCGAGCCAACGCTACTAGTTGATGTGACAAACGACATGAGAGTGGCTCAGGAAGAAATTTTTGGACCAGTTGGCGTTGTGATCAAATTTAAAGATGAAGCCGAGCTTATCAAAATGGTAAATGATAGCGAGTATGGCCTAGGTGGCGGAATTTTCACGCAAGACATCACAAAAGCGCTAAGAGTTGCAAGGTCTATGGAAACTGGCAGGGTATGGATCAACACCTACAACCAAATCCCAGCAGGCAGCCCATTTGGCGGATATAAAAACTCAGGTATCGGCCGCGAAACGCACAAAATCATCCTTGAGCACTACACTCAAATGAAAAATATCATGATTGACCTAACCGGCAAGGTTAGCGGCTTTTACGCACAATGATTTTAGGGAGCTTAGGCTCCCTTCTGCTTTAAAATCCTTAAATTTTAAATTCTTTTACTAGGTTTTAACTTTATATATCGCTAGCATTACACCAATATAGTACAGCTATACAAAAGTGTTTTCTTAACACTACATTTTTAAGCTTAATAGACTAAAATTTGGCACAAAGGAGAAAAATTGAGCGAGCAAATTTATATCATAGGCGATGTGCACGGCTGTTTTAACACACTTTTAGAGCTTATCAAGCAGTTTCCAGACAAAGAAAAATCACAAATTTGCTTTGTCGGAGATGTGATAGATCGGGGGCTTTTTAGTTGCGATGTAGTCGAGCTTATCATACAAAATAACTATAAAATGGTAATGGGAAATCATGAGCGTAGGCTGCTAAGTAATAAACTTGAATTTCTAAACAACAAAGTGCCATTTGACAGGAGCTGGTTCTTTGGAAACGGCGGAGAAGAGACATATAGATCATACCTTGGACAAAGTGTGGAGTTTAAGCAAAGGCATGTGGATTTTTTAGAAACAAGGCCAGTTTATCTGGAGTTTAAAGAGTGTAAAAACCAAAATGGCGAGCATTTGGTCGTTTCGCACTCGGCTGTTGGTAAATTTTGGGACTTAAGAGATGATGATAGCTCAAAAGATGAGTTTAGAAGGCATGTACTATCGGGCAGAGGCGATATGATGCAAGTTGAAGGCATATTTAATGTCTATGGCCATACGCCAGTGCGTGAGGCTAAGCTCTATACAAATAGCGCCAATATCGATACGGGATGTGTTTTTAACGAAGAAGGATATGACAGGCTAAGTGCCTTAGAATTTCCATCGATGAAAATTTATACGCAAAAAAATGTTGAAAATTTTAATAAACAAGGATAAAAATGTGGTTTTCTAAAAAGAGCTCTAGCTTTGCAAGCAGAGTTGATAAATTTTGGAGAGAGTTTGGCAAAAATTTAGACGCCATCAAACAAAATTTAGAAGATAAAAATTTTGAAGCTGCAAGCAAAATGACCGAAGAAGCGCTAAATTTATGTTTAGTTGATCCAACTTTTATGATAGGCCTTATTGATGGAAAGATCGATCTAGTACTCACTCCAGAAGGACTTAAACATAGGCTTTTGTGGCTTAAATTTATAAAATCTCGCATGCCAAAAGAGTATGAAGCAAAGCTTACTTGTACACTTGGCAAGCCACGTGCACCACGAAACGTCGCTACTATACAGATGTATGGCGTAAGCGTTGATGCAAATGAGGTCATGGTCTATGCAAATTTCAACGACAAAAGCGTAGATATGTGCCTATATAACGAAACTATAAGTAAGCTTAAAAGTGAAGATGAAAATAAGGCATATACATTATCGCTAATACTTTGTGACAACGTAGTTGGTGAGATGATCATGATAAATATGCTTGGAGAGTTTGAGATAATAGACGAGCCAAGAGAAAAAGGCGTGCCACTGATCGACTTTGCCGATCTTATAGATGAGAAATTTGGTAAAGAAGCCTCAAATGAGCCGCTTAAGAATTTTATGGTCTATGAGCTAGAGCCTCGTTCAAACAAGCTACGTGACGACGTTTTTACAGGATTTACATCTCTTAGTGAGCTACTAAACGAATACTACGACGGTGCAAGTGATACTTATAACGAAGCTTTTGAGCTTGGCATAAATTTTTGCTTTTTAGCCATATCTCACGGTGGCGACATACAGTTTGGCGTTGATAGCAAAAACAAAATTTCAGACGCGCTAAAAGAGAGTGAAATTTGTGAGATCATAGGTGAAGCAAATGGCGAGATGCGATCTTACATAGATCTTATCTGCTTTGACAAAGATGACCTAGAGAAAAAGGCTAAAGAATTTAGCAAAGAGCTTGGAGTAAAGATAGAAATTTGCGAGTTTAAACGCTGATTTTACATAATATTTTACATAAAATAATACAAATCACACCAGCTGGTAAATTTATAAAAATATATTGCCAGCTGGCACGAACTATTAAATTTATCTTTTAAATTTTGAGCTATTTGAGAGGTAAGCACAAAGCTTTAGCCCATATAAAAAGATGATCCACGAGATGTAGATCCAGACAAAGAAGAAAAGCACGGCCGAAAAAGAGCCATAAACGCTTAGATAGGTTTTGTTATAAAGGACGTAGTAGACAAAGGCTGACTTGCCAATATACCAAACGAGCGAAGCAGCAAATGAGCTAAAAAAAGCGCTTTTAAACTTTATCTCGTCATTTACAGAGATGAGATATGTGATGCAAAATATCGCCCAGATGATGAGATATGGGAATATGCTTAAAAAATTTATCGAGTTTGTGATCACGTTTGAGTTTAGCATCTCTTGAATGAGGCTTGAAAGATAAAAACTACCAGCAAGACCAAGTGGTGCAAGCGTGATAAGCGTCCAATACGAGCTAAGTGCTGACCAAAATCCTCTAGCTCTACTTGCACGTGTCACTTTTAAAACTACATACTCGTAGTCACTAAAAAACATAGCCGATGTAAATATCATCGCTACAAAGCCAACTATGCCCAAATTTCCGCTATTTTGTAAGAAATTTTGCAAATAGTTTGAGATGATCTCTTGATTACTTGGCAAAAGAGCCGAGAAGATAAAGTCTTGAATTTTGGCGTAATAGTCCTCAAAACTAGGAAGTTTTGTAAAGATAGAAAACGATATAAGAAGTATCGGAATGATCGATAAAATCGTATGAAAACTAAGGCTTGAGGCATAGTGAAAGAGCTCTTTGTCCTTAAGCGTTGGGAGCAAATTTAAAAACTCCTTTAAATTTTGCTTACTTAAGGACAAACGGCTCATTTATCAGTTATCTTCTTCGAAAAGTTTTTCGTAGTGAGCGTCGTAGTTGTTGATGTGCTCGCTATTTAGCTTCCAAAAGACGGTGTCTATGTCGCTAACTCTTGTATAAAATGGTAGCTGATAGTACTCAACCTCACCACTTTTAAATTCTTTTAGTACTTTAAAGCTTTGGCAATCAGCAAAAACGCTTCTGCCATCCATCGCTACGAAAATTAAACCAGCTGCGCTTTGAGCGCACATTTTTCTAAAGTCATCTCTGCTTGGATTTGGTTTGTACTCGTAGCTTAGATATGCTCCAATAAGATCTGGATGGATAAATATCATATTAGGAAACGCGCCTGTGATCTCTTCATAAATTTCTTTATTTGGCACGATGATTAATGAGCGGTTATAAAGATAGTTTAGCACGACCATATCGCCATTTGCAGGTGCTATGCCTGGAAGTGGGAGCGCCTTTTGCTCAAGCAGATCAAACACCTCAAATCTAATCTTAGCAAAGCCAGCATTTTTTGATACAACACTAACTCTTGCGATGATAGAGCTATCAGTATCAAATTTGTGAAGCACAATACCACTTGAGCCGATTAAAATTTCTGGACTATCGACTATCGTTGCTGTGCCATCACTATCGACACTAATTATAGGAGTTCTATACTCATTTAAAGAAAAATCAGCCCCAAAAGCAAAGCCAAAAACTAGCGATAAAATCACAAATATACGTTTCAAAAATATCTCCTAAGTTTAAATTTTTAGAGCGATTATAGCCTAAAATGCTTTATCTTTTGCAAAATTAAAGCAAGTTTTAGTTAAAATCCCACCAGCTTTTTAAAAGGACATTAATGCCTCGTATTTTTATAATTTTTGCAATATTATCTATAAATTTATACGCTATAAAACCAAGTGTCGAAGAGCTTAGCTGGCCAAATGGAAGTAACTTTTTAAATTTCTTAGAGACAAACAAAATCCCACTTTCACTTTACTATAATTTAGCAACCGAAGATCAAGAGCTAACAGAAGAGATCATCGCTGGCACAAAGTATCAAATTTATAAAGACGATAACGGCAATACTAAACAAGTGCTAATTCCTGTTAGCGACGAGCTTCAAATGCATATTTTTAGAGACGATAATGATAAATTTAAGCTCGAATTTCTTCCTATCTCTTATCAAAGTGAGGATAAATTTTTAGCCTTAAAGGTGGACAAATCAGTCTCTGAAGACATTTTTGACTACACTGGCTCTGGTACGCTAGCTCTTGGCTTTAAAGAAATTTTTAAAGGAAGTGGCATTGATTTTAAAAAGATAAACAAAGGCGATACGATCGCTATCGTTTATAATCAAAAAATACGCATGGGCCGCTCTTTTGGCACTCCAGAAATTTATGCTGCGATGATAGAAACAAAAAATAAACGATATGTCATGTATAAATTTGAAGATAAATTTTATGATAAAAATGGCAAAAAAAATGATAAATTTTTACTTGTTCGCCCTCTTACAAACGCCAGAATCACATCAGCTTTTACTCTAAAAAGATGGCACCCTATTCTTCAAAGATATAGAGCGCACCTTGGCGTTGACTACGGTGCTCCAAAAGGTACACCAATCAAAGCTGCAGGCGATGGCACGGTTAAATTTGTCGGACAAAAAAGCGGATATGGCAGAACCGTTATCATCTCTCACGCTGGTGGCTATGAGACGCTTTATGCTCATCTAAATGGCTTTGCTAAAGGTATGAAAGGTGGTTTAAAAGTCAAGCAAGGCACGCTTATAGCCTACGTTGGCACAAGTGGTATGAGCACAGGGCCGCACCTTCATTTTGGTCTTTACAGAGACAATAAACCTATCAATCCAGAAAGTGCAATAAAGGTCGTTAAAAGCCTAGAGGATAAGAAAGAATCGGCTAAATTTAAAGCAGTTGTTAGCAAAAATGACGAGCTAATAAAAAATGCTTTAAATAATGAAAAAGAGTACCACAAAGTGGAATTTTTCCCTAACGTAATAGAATTTTAAAGGTAAAACTTGAGCCAAGAACTAGAAGAAGCAAAAGAGCTGATAGATCAGCATTTAGATGAAAATTTAGAAGATAACGAACTCTCGCCTTACGAGCTAGCCCAACACCTAAAAACGCTAAAGAAACACGACGAAGAGCTCTTTGCTCAATATCTTGAGAAGCTAGATCCTGAAATTTTAGGTGATGTTGCTATCGAGCTACCTGATCACATGCTAAAAGACGTGATCGACACACTACCAGCCGAAAAGATAGTAGAGGCACTTGAAGAGCTAGAGAGTGATGATGCGACAGACTTGCTTCAATACATCGAGGATATTGACGAGGATAAAGCTAGAGAACTCTTTAATGAGCTTGATAGAGAAAACCAAAATGAGATTTTAAGACTTAGAAGTTATGAAGAAGATAGAGCCGGTGCTCACATGCAAACAGAGCTTTTCTCGGCTCACCTTGAAGAAAAGCTTGGCAGTGCAGTAGCAAGACTTAGACGCGAGAAGCAAGAAGGAAAGTTAGAAAATATTTCACAGCTTTTTATTATTGATAAAGACGGTGTTTTACAATACGCTATTCCACTTGAGGATCTTATACTATTTGACTTTACAAAGACACTTAAGCAAAATATCGAAACCGCAGATATTGACCAGTATAAGCCCCACGTCGCAAACGATATGGACCTTATGCAAGACGTTGCTGATATGTTTCAAGAGTACGATCTAAACGTTATAGCAGTTACTAGTAGTAGCGGTATATTGCTTGGGCGTATCACGGCTGATGATATCCACGACTACATCCAAGAGAGCGCAACTGAGCAAATGTATAACCTAGCCGGTGTTGATGACGAGTCAGAAGAGGACGATACGACGCTATTTAAGGCAGGTCGCAGCCGTGCGGTCTGGCTTGGTGTAAATTTACTAACAGCTCTTTTTAGCTCGTCCATAATAGGACTTTTTGACGAGACAATCGCAGCCTATGTCGCTCTTGCTGTTTTAATGCCAATAGTCGCCTCAATGGGTGGAAACACCGGCACGCAAGCCCTTGCCGTTACGGTTCGCCGTTTAGCACTTGGCGAGATAGAGTTTAAAGATGCCAAAAATGTTTTAAAACGCGAAGTCAGTATTTCCCTCATAAATGGACTAATCTTTGGTGTGGTAATGGGCATAATCGCCTCTGTTTGGTTTGACAAAGGTATGCTTGGCGTTGTTATTGGGCTTAGTATGGTTACGAATTTATTCTTTGCTGGCTTTTTTGGCACGATCATACCTTTGACGCTAAGGCGCTTTAACATAGATCCTGCAGTCGGTTCAGCCGTCATTCTTACTACTTTTACTGATGCGATAGGATTTTTTAGCTTTTTAGGACTTGCAAAATGGATACTACTATAACTAATTTAGAAATTCTGCCTCTTGGTGAGTCAAAATACCTAAAGCCATTTAAGATGAAATTTATGCAAAATGGTGTCCAAAGAGACTGGGACTGCGTCAAGGTGATGAATAGTGTTAGTATTTTTTTATATCACGAGCAAAAAGATGCCTTTTTATTTGTAAAGCAATTTCGTCCTGCTGTTTGGTACTCACAAGAGAAAGAAGGCATCAAAACAAATGAGCAAGGCTTTACTTACGAGCTTTGCGCAGGGCTTATGGATAAAGGACTTAGCGAAGAGCAAACAGCTAGAGAAGAAGCGGTCGAAGAAGTGGGCTATAAGCTAAAAGATATCGAGCGTATCACTATGACATATGGTGCTTTTGGCTTTGGAGGCAACACACAAACTATGTTTTACGCAAATATAAATGATAGCATGAAGGTAAATTCTGGCGGCGGTATCGACGGAGAGGATATTGAGCTTGTTTTTATAAAACGAGAAGATATGATGAAATTTGCCTTCGATGAGAGCAAGGTCAAAGGCTTTGGGCTCATCTTTGCTTATTTGTGGTGGGAGAAATTTAAAAGCTAAAACGATATCTTTTTAATAAGCGCAAAAACAACGACTGCCACTAAAAAGATGCCAACTAATATCACATAATCAGACATAACAAGCCTTTAAATTTAAATTTTGGCTTATTGTAACCAAAAATTTAAATAAAGTAAGAACTTTATAACCGCACATATCATAAAATAACTCAAAAACGCACAAGGAGAAGATGATGAGCGAAAATGAAACTCTTTTTATAAACCGAGAATTAAGCTGGCTACGCTTTAATTCAAGGGTGCTCACTCAGTGTGAAAAGGAAATTCCTTTACTTGAAAAGCTAAAATTTATAGCCATTTATATGACAAATCTAGACGAGTTTTATATGATCAGAGTCGCTGGCTTAAAGCAGCTCTTTGCAGCTGGAGCTACTACAAGCAGTGGCGATGGCATGAGCCCACTTGATCAGCTAAGAGAGATTAGAAAATATCTACAAAATGAGCAAAATTTAGTAGAAGATCACTATAAAAAAACAGTAAATGCTCTTAGCAAAGAGGGACTTTTTATAAAAAATTATGACGAGCTTGATGATAGCTTGAAGCAAAAGTGCGACGAATACTTTTTCTCAAATATCTTGCCAGTCATCGTGCCTATCGCTGTCGATGCGACTCATCCATTTCCGCACCTAAACAACCTTAGCTTCTCGCTTGCAGTTAAGCTTGCTGATATCGAGCATCCAGAAATTTTAAAATACGGCATGATAAGAATTTCAAGAGTCTTGCCACGTTTTACACAGCCAAGTAGCAATGTTTTTGTGCCGATTGAAACGATCGTACATCGCCATGCAGAAGAAATTTTTCCAGGGTATAAGCTACTTAGCTCGGCTGCTTTTAGAGTTACACGAAACGCTGATATCGTCATCGAAGAAGAAGAGGCAGATGATTTTATGATGATACTTGAGCAAGGGCTAAAGCTTCGCAGAAAAGGGGCTTTTGTTCGTATGCAAATCGATAAAAACGTAGACGCTGATATCTTGGAATTCTTAAATTTTCATATGAAAATCTTTCATAAAGATGTCTATTTTTCAAGCATTCCGCTCACTCTTAGCTCGCTTTGGGAGATAGCTGGAAGCAAAAATTTTACCCACCTAGCAAATGCACCTTACGTTCCAAAAACGCTACCACCATTTGGCAATGGCATATCTGTATTTGACGCCATAGATAAAGAAGATGTGCTCTTAGTGCATCCATTTGAGAGTTTTGATCCAGTTGTAAGCTTTATAAAAGAAGCTAGTAAAGATCCAAAAGTCATATCTATTCGAATGACACTTTATAGAGTCGATAAAAGCTCACCAATAATTCAAAGTCTAATAGACGCCGCAAGTGACGGCAAGCAAGTAACCGTGATGGTTGAGCTAAAGGCAAGGTTTGATGAGGAAAATAACCTACACTGGGCAAAGGCACTTGAAGATGCTGGGGCGCACGTGATATATGGCATCACAGGCTTTAAGGTGCATGCAAAAGTTAGCCAGGTCATCCGCCAAATCGGCGATAAGCTTAAATTTTATATGCACTTTGGCACAGGCAACTACAACGGCAGTTCGGCTAAAATTTACACCGACGTTAGTCTATTTACGAGCAAAGAAGAATTTAGCCAGGATACGACTTCGTTTTTTCACATCCTCTCAGGATATAATAAAAATCGCCGTCTAAACGCTCTTAGCATGTCGCCTTTTCAGATAAAAGAGCGCATTATCGAAAAGATAAGAGTGGAAGCTAGCAAAGGCAGCGAGGGTAGGATCATCGCCAAAATGAACGCACTAATCGACGAAGATGTGATAAATGAGCTTAGCCGCGCATCAAACACAGGTGTGAAGATCGATCTCATAGTTCGTGGTGTGTGCGGACTAAGGCCTGGCATAAAAGGTAAAAGTGAAAACATAAAAGTTCGCTCAATAATCGGCAAATACTTAGAGCACGCTAGAATTTTATACTTTAAACATGCTCAGCCAAAAATTTATATCTCAAGTGCTGACTGGATGCCGAGAAATCTAGAGCGTCGCTTGGAGCTTATGACACCTATCTTTGAACCAAGGCTTCAAGAGAGGTTGCTTGAAATTTTAGAGCTTCAGCTAAGCGATAATGACCTAGCTTTTGAGCTACAAAATAGCGGTGAATACGTAAAAGTAGCAAGAAGTGAAAATGAAAAAGTAATATCTTGTCACGAAGTTTTGGAAAATTATATATCTAAAATTTACAAATCCGTAAAAAAAGATACAGATAAAGCAAAAGCCGATATGCTCGCAAGCAAGCTCTTAAAAGAGAGCTAAAAATAAATTAAGCTTTTAGACCTAGTCTAAAAGCTATTTTTTAATCAGCATAAAAAACACCAGCATTTGATTAAGTAAGTCTTATTAAAAATTTCAAATCTGCAGCAAAAAGTAAAATTTATAAATTTACTTGAGCCCCTCAAAGCTAGCCAAATATTTCAAATTTTTTAAATAGCTCTGGCTCATCTTTTACTATACCGCGCTTAACTAGATCAGCAACAACTTCGCGGTCACAATCCGTTTGTAGCGGCCAGCCTCTCGTATATCCCTCACGCTCATCTTTACTAGTGGCATCTACGCAGAAATTTTCACCATCTATGAAAATATCACGCAATGCATCAATATTATTTGTCACACGCCAAAGTAGCATATATGGGTTTTCAAGGTGATTTTGCATATCTACAACGATAAGGAGTTTGAAAAATTCTCTAAATGTCAAAAGCTTGTCAAAAAGCTCTTTTACCACACAATCTTTTTCAAATTTCACCACACAAATAGGCGTTTTGGTATCCGTTTTAAACTGCTTAAGTTCTTTTACATTTGGAGCTATACTTTGGAACTTAGCTAAAAGCTCGCTGTCGCTTAAAACCACAGGGCTAAATTTACAAAAATCCTGCGTCGCATCTACGCCGAGTTTGCCGCCAAAGCACGAATTTGGACTAGCGTGATCAAGCTGATCGCACACGCCTTGGCTTATTAGCACACTTTGGCTACCAAAACGATTTAGAACAAAGCTAGTAAATTCATCATAATCTTTAAGCTCAGGCGCATCGGCTCCAACAAAAATGGCATGTTTTACAAAGCTCATCTGCCCAACGCCCCAAAATGCGTGCATGGCCTGCTTTGCATGAGCTGGATAGAGCGTATTTATCTTGGCTAAGATTAGGTTGTGAAAAACGCCATTTTCAGGCATATTGTAGTCCAGTAGTTCAGGCACGGTCGTTCGCAAAAGTGGCAAAAAAACCCGCTCAGTCGCCCAGCCCATATATTTATCCTCAAGTGGCGGCTTTCCAACCACAGTCGCGTGAAATACCGGCTCATGCTTGCTAGTTATCGCCGTTACATCCATCACTGGAAAAGGCTCGATAGGCGTATAAAAGCCGGTATGATCGCCAAATGGCCCCTCAAGCTCGCACTTAGTCGTATCCACAAAGCCCTCTATCACGTAGTCTGCATCGTGCGGGACGTAAATTTCATTCGTTAAGGATTTTACAAGTTTGGCTGGCTCTTTGCGGATAAAACCATAAAGCAAAAGTTCAAAAATTCCCTTTGGAAGCGGTGCTTGCCCGCACCAAATATAAAGCGGATCACCGCCAATGGCTACAGAGACTGGCATTTTTTTACCTGCACGCTTGTATTCGTGAAAGAAATTTGCACCGTCTTTGTGGATCTGCCAGTGCATGCCAAGGCGATTTTTGTCATAAATTTGCAGTCTATACATGCCTAAATTTTGCAAATTTCCATCCAAGCTTTGCGTATAAACCTGGCCCATAGTGATAAAAGCACCTCCGTCATGCGGCCATGTCTTTAGCGCCGGAAGCGATAGCAAATCAGCATCCTCACTTATAAGTTTCACCTGCTGGCACTCACCCTCACCTTTTAATCTCTTAGTAAAAATTTTTCTCATGCTAAAAAGATAGGCTAAAAAATCAAGCTTTTCTTTGAAATTCTCTGGTCTTTTGGGCTTTAAAAGCTTTTCTATCTCGGCTGCGATCTCATCAGGCTGCACGCCAAATATTAGCCCAAGTGCGCGTTTTGAGCCATAGATATTTGTAAGCACTGGGGCAAATTTACGCCCAGTTTTTTTGCAGACTGGGTTTTTAAAAAGTAGCGCTTGCGAGCCCTCACGCTTGACCTCGATATAGCTAGCGTGTGCGATCTCAAGATCAATATCTACTGGCTCGTCGATAACACGAAGTAGATTATTTTCTTTTAAAAGCTTGATGTAGTCCATATTTCGCCTTTTTGATTTTTGGGCGATTTTAGCCAAAAATAGCTGAAAAAGGCGAAGCAAAGCGGATAGCTATTATTTACCGCACGCACCGATAGCTATCAGAGTATCGATCGCTGTTTCGGAAGCAGTCTTTGCGGTATTGCCTCGCCGTTTAAATAGACACAAGCACTAAATTTATACTCCATTGTCATAACGTCCGCAAACTAGCGTTCAACGCACAGCCACACATGGCCAGCATACTTACGTCTTTTCCAAAGTAATTCATCACAAATTTTTTGTTAGGTTAAACACTAGATGGCATCGTGGTTTTGAAAACGGCAGTAAATTTTGTAAATTTAATCTTTTTTTGCAAATTGATTAAATTTATAGCTACTCTAACAACTCACCAAATATCTCTTTGCTATATTTCATAAAGCGCTCATTAAGCTTTACGCTCTCGGTATCTATGCAAATGAGACTATCTTGTATCTCAAAAATGATGCTCTTATCAGTGATCTTTACTCGTTTTCAAGCGTTGTAGCAAACGTCGCCGTTGCACTCTGCGTATATGCCGTTTATATCGGCGTTTTCGTCGTCATCACTTTTTAGTTTGATCGGTCTTTGAAAGATTATGTAGTTTTTGTAGTCGTATTTGTCGTCTGCAAGACCGATCATATAGTAGTTGTCTTTGCTATTTTTAGTAGCGGTTAGGGCTTTTGCTTTAAATTTTAGCTCAAACACACTCTAAGCCATCTCTTCAGCGCGTTTTAAAAGCTCTTTTGCCCCTTTTTCTATAAATTTATGAGCTAGCTCCTTACCAACGCTTTGAAATTTATCTTTGCTAATCTTTAAGCTATCTTTTATAAACTCGCTTCCATCAGGCAGACCAACGATCGCATCGATAGAAATTTCATCACCTTTTAGCCTTGCACTTATGCCTATTGGTACCTGGCAGCCGCCCTCTAAAACGCTTACAAAATCACGCTCTATAGTCGTTTCTATAACCGCATTTTCGTCGTTTAGAAAATCAATCTGCTCTAAAATTTGCTTCTCATCTCTAGCCTCTACCCCAAGAGCACCCTGCCCCATCGCAGGTATCATCTCGTCAAAGCCAAATGTGTAGATGTGCGCCACTTCAGCCTTGATATTTAAGCGATTTATGCCAGCCATCGCCAAAATAATCGCGTCGAATTCACCCTCTTTTAGCTTTCTAAGTCTAGTTTGCACATTTCCACGAAGCGAGATAATCTCAAGATCAGGCCTCATGATAAGTAGCTGCATCTTACGGCGTAGGCTCGTTGTACCAACCTTTGCGCCATGTGGCAAGTCGCTAAATTTAGCAAATTTCTCACTTATCATCGCATCTCTTGTATCCTCACGTGAGCAAATCGCTGCTAGTTTAAGTCCTTCTGGAAAGACTACTGGCACATCCTTTAGGCTATGCACCGCGATGTCAGTCTCGCCTTTTAGCATGCTATCTTCAAGCTCTTTTGTAAAAAGCCCCTTGCCTCCGATCTTTGCAAGCGGCGTATCAAGGATCACGTCGCCCTTTGTCTTCATGCCAATAAGCTCAACTTTTATATCATTATGTTTTGATTCTATTCTAGCTTTGATATGCTCGCTTTGCCAAAGAGCTAAGATACTCTTTCTAGTTGCTATTTTTATCTCTTTCATCGTCTCTCCTAATTTACTCTTTTTGGCTCTTCTATGACCTCAACGTCGATAATCTCGCCCTCATCTTTTTTAGCACTCTGCTCGCTAAAATTTTGAAATTTAAACTCCTGATAGCTCTCATTTTTTGCTACATTTTTCTTAAATATCAAAGAAAAAATAACTACGGCTATACCAAAAATATCTGTTAAAATTCCTGGCAGAAACAAAAGCATTCCGCCAAAGCTAAGCCCTAACTGACTAAATAAATTTCCGCCAAGAAAGCTTTTAAGCGCCACTTGAGGCGAATTTAAGCTAGAAAATCCAGCATTTAAAAGAAGTGCGATACCCACAAATCCAGAGACTAGCACCTCAAGAAAGTAGTTTAAAAAGCCAAATTTATCAACAAAAAGATAGATAAATATCGCTTCTATCAAAAAAAATAAAAATGCGAAAAATCTCATAAGCCTTCTTTTATCTTTTTAAAGGCTTCATTTGCGCCGATCGTTTCTTTGCTTAAACCATCTCTTGTGATAAACTCGACCTTGCCATTTGCAAATTCTTTACCCACAAGTAACGCAAAAGGGAAGCCGATGAGTTCAAAGTCATTCATCTTAACGCCAAATCTCTCGTTTCTATCGTCGATGATGACACTAACGCCAGCTTTTTTAAGGCTCTCATAAAGCTCAAATGCAAATTTTACGCCCTCTTCATCTTTTAAATTTGAAATGATGATCTCCACGTCAAACGGCGCGCACTCTTTTTTCCAGATGCAGCCCTTCTCGTCGTGGCTAGCCTCTATCATTACGGCAATCAGCCTACTGATACCAATACCATAGCAACCCATCAAAAATGGCTTTGCCTTGCCGTTTTCATCAAGATATGTCGCATTCATCGCAGCTGAATATTTATCGCCTAGTTGAAAGATATGACCGACTTCTATGCCCTTACTAAGTTTTAAATTTCCGCCACACTCTGGGCATTTATCGCCCTCTTTTACCTTTACAAGGTCTTTAAATCTCTCTTCGTTAAATCCGCTAACGCTAACGCCAACAAAGTGGTAATCCTTTTCGTTGGCACCACATATCATATTATTTGCGCCTTTTAGCTCGTTGTCTATGTAAAATTTTACATCTTTTAGCCCAACTGGTCCGCAAAATCCAGCCACAAGCCCAGCTTTTATAATCTCTTCTTCGCTAGCATCGACAAGCTCGAGCGCCTTGCAAGCATTTTGCGCCTTTGTTTCTTGAAGCTCGTCATCTCCCCTTACAAAAAAGACCACAACTTCTTCCTTGTCCTCGTAGATTGCTTTTTTTATAACGGCTTTTATGCAGTAAAACTCGCTAACTTTGAAAAACTCAGCCACACCTTTTATAGTCTTTGTATCTGGCGTTTTAAATTTAGCCGCGTCAGCCTCTGGTGCCTCAGCATCGGTTGTTCTAGCTTTTCTCCTAGCAGCCTCTATATTTGCAGCGTATTTGCAAGCCTCACAGCAAAGGATGTCATCTTCGCCATTACTTGCAAGCACCATAAATTCTTTACTGCCGCTACCACCGATAGCTCCACTATCAGCTTCAACGGCTCTAAAATTTAGCCCCAGACGAGTGAAAATTTTACTATAAGTTGCCTCCATAAGGTCAAACTCTCGCTTAAGATCCTCTTTGCTAGAGTGGAAGCTGTAAGCATCTTTCATCGTAAATTCGCGACCTCTTAGCAAGCCAAAGCGTGGTCTTGCCTCGTCACGAAATTTAGTATTTATCTGGTATAAATTTAGCGGCAACTGCTTATAGCTAGTCACCTTGCCACGTACCAAAGCAACGGCTGCCTCTTCGTTTGTAGGGCTTATAACAAAGTCATTTTCTTTTCTATCTTTAAAGCGCAAAAGCTCCTTACCAAAGACGTTGTAGCGACCACTTTGCTTCCAAAGCTCGCCTGAAGTAACCACGCTAAAGCTCACCTCTAGCGCACCAGCCTCATCCATCTCCTCTCGCGCGATACGAGAAATTTTCTCATGCATGATCTTTCCAAGCGGTAGATAGTTATAAAGACCTGAGCCTATCTGCTCGACAAAGCCACCTCTTATTAAAAATTTATGACTTGGCAAAGAGGCGTCTTTTGGCGCTTCTTTGGTAGTTGGTGCATAAAATTTACTAAATCTCATCTATATCTCCTGCTTGAAAAATTTGCTCTTCTTTTATGTCAAATAGATATCTAACTCCGCTTGAAAGCTCTCTTGCTCCTTCTTTGTCCGCAAGCTCTTTTAGCTTCATCGTTGGCTGATGCAAAAATGCCTTAAAAACTTGGTGAATTAGTTTTTGCGCCTCTTCATAATCACTATGTTTTAGATAGCCCTTTTTGATCGCTTTTTCTAACTCGTTTTTAGCACAAATTTCAGCTTGTTTGCGGATCGATTTTATGAGTGGCACACTCATATCTTCTTTTAAAATTTTTAAAAATTCACTTGTGCCTTGACCTACGATCGAATAAGCTTTTTGTGCTTGCTCCTCTCTTAGGGCTAAATTTTTCCTTACTATCTCCTCTAAACTATCAACCGTATAGACACTAATAAATTCTGTATTTATAAGATCAATATCCCTTGGCACGGCAATATCAAAAAAGTATCTGTGAAATTCTCTTGGTTCGATTATGGCATTTGTGATGATCGCGTGCGGGGCTGCGGTGCTTGAAAATATTAGATCGTAATTATTTACATACTCTTTTAATTTTAAAATGCTATCCCAACTAGCGTTATCACCCAGGCTATCAACTAGCTGCTCAACACGCTCGGAGCTTCTATTTATAATGATGACTTCTGCGCCACTAGAGATTAGGTGTTTTGCTGCTAGCTCGCCCATTTCGCCAGCTCCTACGACGATAGCAGTTTTACCTTCAAGCGTGCCAAAAATTTCTTTTGCCTTTGCTACGGCGACACTTGAAACGGAGATCGGGTTTTTAGAAATTTGAGTTTCGTTTCTAACTTTAGCAGCGCATTTACATGCATAATGGATGATTTTACTGATTTGTTCGCCACAAGCTGAGCTATCGTAAGCAAATTTAAAGGCATTTTTTAGCTGGCCAACGATCTGCGTTTCGCCGACGACTAGGCTATCAAGCGAGCTTGCCACAGCAAAGAGGTGGTGCACAGCTCCGCTATCTTCATAAATATCAGCCCTTTCATAAAGCTCATCTTCAAAAACACCTGAAAATACAGACATACACCTAAATGCATGCGTCGTTGCACTTTCTAGATCACTAACGCTTGCAATTATCTCGACGCGGTTGCATGTATTTAAAACCATACATTCGTTTATACTTTTGTTTGATCTTAGTAGTTTTAAAATTTGCTCTTTTTTCTCATCGCTATCAAATGCAAGCTTTTCTCTAACTGAAATATCAGTATTTTTATATGTAAAACTTATATCTAAATAGTGCATTAAAATTCCCTATCTATCATGCTTTTTATGATCCCTTCAAGCTCGGCGTTTTTATACTCTTTTATCGATTCTATCGCTTCATTTCCAAGCCTTTTTGCTTCATTTACTGCTTTTTGAAGCGAATTTGTCTTAACAAATTCCTCTTTTAGCCATGAAATTTCGCCCGCGTTTAGCTTCTTTGCCCAAAGCGATCTAAGCTTTGTCTTACCAGCCTCGTCTAAGCTCTTATAAAGATATATGTAAGGGAGTGTCGTTTTACCCTCTACAAAGTCATTAAGTGCTGGTTTGCCAAGTATTTTTTCATCTTGAGTTATGTCTAATATGTCATCAACGATCTGAAACGCAAGGCCTAAATTTTTGCCATAAATTCCAAATTTCTCGCTATCTTTGCCAGCTAGCTTTGCTCCGCAAATAGCCGTGGCTTCTATCAAAACAGCTGTTTTATAGTAGATCATTTTTAAATATTCTTGCTCGTTTTCATTAAAATTTTCAGCCATTTTCACATCCATCATCTCGCCGATACTTAGCTTGCTGACTGCATCTGAGATGATAACTGCGATGCTTGAATCAAATTTTGTAAGCTCAAAATAAGCCTTTGAGTAGAGGATGTCGCCCAACATAACCGAGTTTTTACTACCAAAAAGCGCGTTTATGCTTGGCTTGCCGCGTCTTATATTTGCCTCGTCTATGACGTCGTCGTGTAGTAAGCTTGCAAGGTGGATGAGCTCGATGATAGCGCAAAGCTTAAGAGAAATTTCACTCTCGCCCGCTATTTTTAAAAGAAGTTTTGAGCGCAGCTTCTTGCCTGAGCTTATCTTTAAAAACATCTCAAACGCCCCTTTGTAGCCAAGCTCGCTTATAAATTTATCCATTATTTCATCGATTTTATCCATTTTTATCCTTCTATTTAGCCTCATCTGGATCTCTAAAACCCACATCCACACGCTTGCTCTCATCTAGCAGAGCCACCCTAAAATGCGCCTTTTTATCCTTAAAATCAATAAATGATATATAAAGGCTTACGCTCTCATTTGGCGGCATCGTAAAATCAGGCAAAACTCGCTGCATATAGGTGTTTTGTCCTTGTCTTAGCGAAAAGACCATCTGCCTTGGATAGCGCCTAAAAAAGCTTTGCACAGTGATATTTGTACTATCAAATAGCGTCCAACGAAAGTCAAACGTTTCAACCCTTTGGGTTCGCTTTTCAGTTATAAAGACCCTAGCCCACTCATCTTTTTTAAGCTCAAATGTATGCACCGAACTTGGGTCAAAATTTGGCTCTTTTGCAAAAGCAATGGAGGCAAGCAAAGCAATGAGCGCGAAAATCTTACTCATTTTGGCTTAAAATTTCTCCGCTAAGCTCGATATATAGGTCATTTACTCCGTTATAAATTTTATCTTGCTCTGAGACTATAAAATTTCTGATCTCGCCCTCGCTAATGCCATGCTTTTCGCAAAGCTCACTCATAGCCACAAATTTTTCAAAAATTTTATCTATCTCGTTTTTAACCAAAACGGCATTTGCGTTAAACAAAATGTCATAAAATTTATCCCTCGCACTGCCCTCAAATATATCTATCATCGCTGTTTCTTTGAAAATTTCTTAAGATTATAGCCAATTAAAACTAAGTTAAAAATTTAATATTATCTCCCATGCCTCGCTAACATTTTTAGCGTTATACGTGGCTGTTTTGCTATCCTCGCCAAATCCCCAGCAAACTTGCACGTAAGGCATATTTGCATTTTTGGCAGCTAGCTCGTCTTTTAGGCTATCTCCTACAAATATCGCCTTGCTAGCTCCAGTTCTACTAACAGCTAGGTGAAGCATCGCAGGATCTGGCTTTTGCGGTATCTCCTTGCTAGCGCCGATGACCTCGTCAAATAGCTCATAAATTTCATTTTTCTTTAAAATTTTCTCTAGCGTATCATGTGGTGCGTTGCTTGCCAAAACAACCTTATAGTGAGCCTCTTTGCACTTTTGCAAAAGCTCTTTTACGCCCTCATAGGTAGTCGCACATTCATCGTAAAATTTCTTAAATTTCTCTTCAAAACCCTCTTTCAAGCTCCTACTTGGCGTGTCGATGCCGTAAAACTCAAGGGCTAAATTTCTACCTGGCTCGTTGATCGCTTTTATGATAAATTCCTTTTCAAGTGGCGGCAAATTTAGCTCATCTCTTACTTCATTTACCGTTTTATATATCGCCTCGCCGCTATCTATCACCGTGCCATCCATATCAAAAATAACTACTTTCAATCCTCATCCTTAAATTTATTTTTATGCTTTTCTTTCTTATACGTCTTTTGATTTTTTAGCTTATCAAGTAGGTTTGCTGCCTTTAAAAGCTCCTCTTTTGGGGCATTTTTGATAAGCAAATTTATAAAATTTTCTAGCGCCTTTGAGTATGGCTGATCAAGATAAACGGCCTCTACTTTTTCGATGACTTTCGCGTTTTTCTCTACTCTTTGGCGAAATTCAGTCTCGTCAAAGTCATCTCTTTTTAGCCCGTTTATCGCTGATTTTGCAAATTTTTCTAGCGCGCGAAGATACTTTACACGTTTAAATTTGTCCGTGACTTGGTTCAAATTTTTCCTTTTTTTTGGCAAATTA
Organism: Campylobacter concisus; assembly: GCF_003048405.1. Lineage (NCBI taxonomy): Bacteria > Pseudomonadati > Campylobacterota > Epsilonproteobacteria > Campylobacterales > Campylobacteraceae > Campylobacter > Campylobacter concisus. The sequence continues at coordinate 181,616 of NZ_PIQS01000002.1, forward strand.
TATCAAAATTTGATTTTATCCCCTAAATTTTGGCTTTGCTAATGTATAATTTACGCCAAAATTACTTAAACAAGGAGCAAAAATGAGGCAAGAAACCGCTGCGATCCACGTAGGCTACGATACAAACGAGGGCTTTGGCACGATGGCTGTGCCTATTTTTCAAAGCACAGCTTATGACTTCGGAAGTGCCGAGACAGCAGCTGCTAGGTTTGATCTAAAAGATAACGGCTACATCTACACAAGACTTAGCAACCCAACGACAGATATCTTTGAAAAAAGAGTCGCTGCACTTGAGGGCGGAGCCGCTGCGATAGCGACTGCAAGCGGTCAGTCAGCTTTGTTTTACAGCATCATAAATTTAGCCCAAGCAGGCGATAATATCATCATCGCTAAGAAAATTTATGGCGGCACAACGGTGCTTTTTACGCACACGCTAAAAAGATTTGGCATAGAAGCTAGAGTCTTTGACAGCGACACAGCTGATGATCTGGAGGGTTTTATAGATGATAAAACTAGGGCTATATTTTTTGAAACGCTTTCAAATCCGCAAATTTCTATCCCAAATATCGAGAAAATCGTAGAAATCGCAAACAAATATGGCATCATCAGCATCACTGATAACACCGTGCCAACGCCTATCATCTTTCAGCCACTTCGCCACGGCGTCGATGTTTGCGTGCATAGCGCTAGCAAATATATGAGCGGTCAGGGTCTTAGTCTAGCGGGCGTGGTCGTAAGCGCAAATCACCTAAACGATAAGCTAAAAGGCAACAAGAGATATGAGCACTTTAACGTGCCAGATGCGAGCTATCACGACATCGTTTATGCTGATATGACGGATCGTTTTGATATCTACACGCTAAGAATGAGGCTTGCCATCGTGCGCGACATCGGCGCTGTGATCTCTCCGTTTAACTCTTGGCAGCTCATACAAGGGCTTGAAACGCTTGCTGTTAGAGTTGAGAGACACTCGCAAAACGCGCTAAAAGTGGCTAAATTTCTAAACTCTCACAAACATATAAAAAGCGTAGCATACCCAGGACTTGCCGACAACGTAGATCATGCAAAGGCACAAAAATACTTTAAAGACGGCATGGCAAATGGACTATTTTGCTTTGAGACTGATAGCTTTGAGCGCGCGAAAAAGATGCTAGAGCGCGTAAAACTCTTTAAGATCGTAGTAAATATCGGCGATACAAAGTCGCTCATCACACACCCAGCCTCGACAACTCACCAGCAGCTAAGTAGCGAAGAGCTCATCAAAGCTGGCATCACAAAAGAGCTGATAAGAGTTAGTATAGGTCTTGAAAACGCCGAGGATCTGATCGCTGATCTAGCTCAAGCTTTGGAATAAAGAAATTTCTAGCTCATTTTGGGCTAGAAATTTAAATTTTACTATAACTTTAAATACCTTGTCTGAACTTGTATCCGCGCGCATTTAAAATGAGAGTATTTTACATTTAAAATGAGAGCGGGATAAGGATAAAATTTGCTTCACTATCATTTTAAATGTAAAAAATATATTTTTAAATAGCTTTTTGCAGAATTCTAAAGGTTATGCTAAACATAGATTATCTAAATTTAAAGGGATAAGGAAAGAGAATTGCTTATTACATTTAAAGGAATGTGAATTTAAATATGATACTAAAACTACACAGGAAAACTTATATCAGAAACTACTAAAATTGATAAGAGAAAATCTGCTTAAGTTTTGTTGAGCCTTTAAAAAATCTCAGCTTAAAATTTCACTCAAAGCAGCGTTTAAATCACCAAATTTAAACTCAAAGCCCTGTTTTAGTAAATTTACAGGTCGCACATCTGCACCTTCAAGCAATATCGCCGAGCCTTCGCCAAATTTTAGCTGCAAAACAAAGCTTGGGACATTAAAAATGGCTGGGCGTTTAAGTGTGTTTGCAAGGGTCTTTGTGAAGCTTTCATTGGTAGCAAATTCTGGCGAAACAAGGTTAAAAATGCCTGAAATTTCACGATTTAGCACAAGCTCATAAGCTTTTAGCAAATCGTCCAGATGCACCCACGAAAAGCTCTGCTTTCCGCCTGCCAAAACGCCGCCAAGACCTAGCTTAAAAATCGGCAACATCTTAGCCAAAGCACCGCCCGTTTTGCCATCAACCCCTCTGCCAAGCACTACGCCAAGCCTAAAAATCGCCGTTTTCACGCCAAGCTCACTGGCCTTTAACGCTTCATTTTTCCCAAGCCACCGCCAATTTTCCCAAAAATCCTTTACTAAAATTCTGCGAACTTTCATCGTGTATTAAACCGCTCTCATAAATGCCAACCGCCGAAGTTGAGATGAAAATTTTGGGCTTTTTTGAAGTCTTTGAAAGTGCCAAAACAAGGTTTTTCGTACTTGCAATTCGGCTATTAAAAAGCTCATTTTTATAGCTTTGACTCCATCTTTGCGAGATGTTTGCACCAGCTAAATTTATTAGAGCATCACACTCTTGCAAAATCTCAGTCGAAGCTGAAATATCCGCATAAATCTCACGCTTTATTTTTAAAATTTCATGCCCTTTTGAAGCTAAAAACTCACACAAATTTGAGCCAACAAAACCACTCGTGCCATTTATCGCTATTTTCAAGTTTGTCCTTATCAAATTTTCTTAATTGCAATTTTCACTTTGCTTCAAAGCGTGTATTTTAAGAAGTTCATCCTTTTTCTGGTTTTTTAGATTATACCAAAAAGGATGAAATTTTATTATTTTATTATCGCTGAATTTCGCAAGAGCATATATTTTTCTTGAGAATTTAAAAGCTCATTTGTAAGGTCTAAAATTTATGGATTATAGACCTTCAAAAGGATTTGAAGCTACGTCCTTGCGATCAACTATATAAGGTATGATGGCTGCGTGACGTACTCTCTTGATCGCTTTTTCTACCATCTCTTGGTATCTTTTTGATGTGCCAGTTAGGCGTCTTGGCATGATTTTAAATCTCTCTGACAAGCAATACTTTAAAAGTGAAGTGTCTTTGTAGTCTATAAAATCAATCTTTGCTTCTGTAAATTTGCAATTAACCCATCTCACTTTTTTTGTAAAAAAATTTCTCATTTTTAACCTTAATGTAAAACTTGGTTACAAGACAAATTCAAATTAAAAATCTACCGTCCATTATAGAGGTATATACGGTTGCGCTTTTTACCACATGTGTTTTATAAAATTTTATTGGTGAAATAGCATAAATTTAATATGTCAAATACTTAACCGTATCTTGATACAGCACTTGATTTTCGCATTGTATCAGTAACAGGTCATTTTCTTCAAAGATTGTTGAGCCAGTTGGCTTTTGATACTCATTTTTACGTTTTATTAGGATTATTAAAAATTCACTTGGAAGCTCAAGCTGAGCCAAATCTTTGCCAATTAGTTTTGAGCCATAGTGGATGGTATGCTGACGAAGTGTGTAACTTAGGATCGGCGAGTTTTCTACCGGCTTAACATCCTCTTGCTCACTCTCTTTGACCTTAAATTTATCAGCCGCAAAGCCAAGTGACATACCCTGTATCAAAATAGAAATCAAAACCATAAAAAATATAATGTTAAAAATCATATCCGCATCACGTACGCCATCGACATAAACATAAGTAGCTAGCACGACCGGCACAACGCCTCTTAGCCCAACCCAAGAGATAAAAATTTGCTCATTTATCTTAAATTTTGAAAATACAAGCGATGCAAAAACACCAAGTGGTCTTGCAAAAAACATAAGCCATAAGGCCAAAACAAGCGCCATTAGTGCTGTTGCTGGAAGCTCGGAAGGATTTACTAAAAGGCCAAGCGTCAAAAAGACAACTATCTGCATCGTCCAAGCGATACCATCGTGAAAACCGACTAAATTTTTCTTATGAGAAAACTCTTTTTTGTTTATAAAAATTCCAGCTATATAGACAGCCAGGTAGCCATTGCCACCAATTTTAAAGCAAAGTGTGTATAAAAGCAATATCCAAGCGATAGAAAAAACTGGATAAAGGCCCCAGCTTTTTAGGCGAAGTCTATTAAACATGGCTGGCAAAGCAACGCCAAACAAATAACCCATGGCGATGCCTATGCCAAACTGCTTAACTAGCGTAATCGCCCACTCAGATGCTGTCGGCGTGGTATTTAGTGAGATCATTTGAACGATCGTCATAGTTAAAAATATCGCCATTGGATCGTTTGAGCCAGATTCAAGTTCAAGCAATGGAGCAATGCTATTTTTAAGTGAAATTTTCTTAGCTCTTAGTATGGCAAATACCGCTGCTGCATCTGTTGAAGAGATGATGGAGCCTAGCAAAAAGGCCTCCGCCCAAGTAAAATCAAGCAGATATTTTGCTACTGGAGCGATGGCTAGCGCGGTTAAGAAAACACCAAGTATAGCAAGCGCTAAACCTCTACCAAAAATAGGCTTAATCGCTGCAAAATCAGTATCTAGCCCACCAGCATAAAGTATAAAAATAAGTGCTAACATGCCGACATTCTGAGCAATCATTTGATCATCAAAATTTACGCCAAGCAGTCCGTCTGAGCCAGCTAGCATACCAACGCCTAAAAATATTATTAAAGATGGAATTCCAAATTTATCAGAGATCTTACTTAAAAGAATGCTAGTTATAAGCAAAACTGCAAAAAATAGTAGTAAATTCTCCAAATAAACTCCACAAAATTATATTAAATCATGCTTTCAAAAGCTTCAAATTTTTCTTGATTTGAAAGCATTTCAAGCAATACACCATAATTGTCTTTTATCTCATCTTGAAGCTTAGTAGTAAGCTCTTTAGCGTTTCTTCCGTCTTTTGGATAGCTCACTATTAAATCAATTGGCTCAGCGTTTAAAAACTCTTGAATACCTGATAATAGTTCGCTAGCTCCTCTTTCATTTGTTCCATGAAGCACGACCACATAATGCTCGTTCTCTCTTACAACAACATCGGTTTGTCTTAAAAATTTTTCAAAGAGTTCACTATACTCTTTGGTGCTTGGCAAAGAAAAATATATCAAAGATAAATTTTTTGCATAATCTTTTACATTTTTATAACGATTTATAAAAGCTATTTCAAGATCTATTATTGATAAGAGATCAACTGGTGAGAAAATTTTTGCTGCCATTTTTAGCCCTCTTTTGTTTATTATGTTTTATTTAAGTCACTATTATATCTTGTAAATTTTCAAAAACAAAGACATTCATTCCGTTTTTATATTCGTATCTAAATTTGAGTCCATGAGCATCAAGTATATTGCTAACTATATATAAACCTAGTCCAAAACTCTTTTGAGTATCCTCTCCTTTGATAAATGGCTGGACATAAAAGTCAAGATCATTTTTTAGCTTCTCACCTTGAGTTATAAATTTCATATGATCCTTGCTAACAACGATATTTACGTGCTTATCAGTTGAATATTTTATGCCATTATCTATCATATTTTTTATAGCAACCGAAAATAACTTGAAATCAACAAGCACCCTAACCTCATCAAGCTCACTGATACCAACACACTCTTTTTCTACCATTGCTATATCGATAGCCTCATCGATGAGATCCCTCATAAAACATGGCGTTTTATTGCTAAGTCCTATTTTTGATGTTATCTGCTCGATCGCCGCAAGTTCATTTATCAAATTTTCAAGCTTGTGAAAGACAGAGATTAACCTTTCTTGATTTTTACTTTTTTCTATCATTTGAGCAGCTATTAGGCCTTTTGTGATAGGGGTTTTTAACTCATGCATTATGTTTCTTAAGAAAAGATGCCTTGAGTCATTAAGTGCCTTGATCTGACAAACCGCCTCATAAAATGCTTCAGAAACTTCAGAAATTTCATCCTTGCCGTTGCCAACATTTTGTACGCCATCAAGCTCACCATTTGCAAATTTTACGATCTGACGCTTTAGCTTTCTAAGTGGTTTTATCTTATAGATAACAAAAATGTAAGCACCTAGCAAAATGACCGCAACCACCAGAAAAACAGCCTTTATCACCTCGTATCTATAAGGCTGAAATTCCTTATCCATTAAAAGTTTTAGCTCGTCTAAATGCTCAATCCTTAAGTAATGATGCTTGTCATAAAGCAAGATCGCACTTGAACCTAAATCGCTTGAAATTTCTTCTAAAACGGTCGCTTGTTTTAAAATTTCATCTTTTTTCTTCTCGTCTTTTATCTCTGGCATATCGATATTTGAAAGCTGGCGATCGTACTGAGCCTTATTTATAATGCCACCCATATAAAATAAATTTGTCCTAGCAACGTTTGAGTATTTGTTATTTAGCTCTCTTGTATAGTTTTGCTTATCAAAGCCCATGAGCCATAAAAAAGCTAGAAATATCGAAACAAGCGCAAGGGCAAAGATAAAAGTTATAGTTATAAAAATAGACGATCTTGGCATCAAAGAACCAATTTATAGCCGATACCGCGGATCGCGTGGATGTATTTTGGCTCTTTTGGATTTTCATTTAATTTTTGGCGAATCCTGCCGATGATGACGTCAATACTTTTGTTTGAGCTATCTTCATTTATGCTCTCGCAGTTATAGATGAGCTCCTCTCTAGTAACCGCTCCGCCCTCTTTTAAAAGTAGATATTTTAAGATATCGTATTCTGCAGCAGTTAAATTTAGCACGTTTCCTTTAAATAAAATTTCACGCTCAAATTCTTTTAAAACTAGGTCTTTATTTAAATTTCTCGCCTCACTTGCTGGGGTGATACTCTGCCTTCTTAGATGACTTTTGATACGAGCTAAAAGTTCTTGTGGGTCATATGGCTTTGGTAAATAGTCATCAGCGCCGTTATCAAGAGCATTTACCTTATCTGTTATATCATGCCTTGCACTTGATATGATTATAGGGATATTGTGATTTTTCCTGATCTCTTTACAAACTTCTAGCCCGTCCATACCTGGCAAAGTAAGATCTAGTATAACTAGGTCAAATTTACTTGTATTTAGCGTAGAAAGCCCGATATACGGCTCTTCGGCAGTCACCACTTCAACATCATAGTTTTCTAGATATTCGGTTAAAATTTCAGCAAGCTCCATATCATCTTCTATCATTAAAATTCTAGTCATGATCTTTCCTGTTGTAAATTTATTTTTAAGGATTATAGCAGATTAAGATTTTAAAAATTTAAAAGGGTTAAGAGCTGAAATTTCAGCTCTTAGATGATTATTTTATAACAAGGCCTTGTATGATACCGCCGCGATTTATCCACACTAGCGTCTTTTTACCTTTTGTATTTTTGACAGTATTTGCAAATGTTTGAAGATCTTTTATACTCTCTTCGCCAACTTGAACGATCACATCACCTCTTTCAAAGCCAAAGTCTTCAGCTTTTGAGCCTGATTTTACATCAGTTACTAGCACGCCTTGAGTATCTGGGCTAATTTTGTATTTATATCTTATCTCATCGCTTAGATTACTAACGCTAAGTCCTTCGATGATAATGCTTTTTGCTATGTCTTTTGAATTGTGATCAGCGTTTGCAAGCTTAATTTTTGCATTCATTATTTTATTTGATCGCTCGTAAGTTATATCAACACTACTATTTGGAGTTAGTGAGCCGATGAAATTTTTAAGATCATTTGCATTTTTGATAGCTTTATCATTAGCTGATATGACCAAATCACCTCTTTTTAGTCCAGCTTCATCTGCTGGCATGCCTTGCTCTACGCCACTTATTAAAGCACCTTCTTTATTTGTATAAAGCTCTTTTTGCTCATCAGTTAAATTTGCAATCGTAACGCCTATAAAGCCACGCTCGATCTTGCCGTCAGTTATCAGCTTTTTAGCGATATCTTTTACCATATTTGATGGAATCGCAAAGCCAATACCGTTGTTGCCGCCACTTTTTGAAAGAATGGCCGAGTTTATTCCGACTAAATAGCCCCTGCTATCAACCAAAGCTCCACCTGAATTTCCTGGGTTTATCGAAGCATCTGTTTGGATAAAATTTTCATATTGATTAAGGCCTATATTATCTTTATTTAGACCTGAGACGATGCCTTGAGTAATACTCTCACCAACGCCAAATGGATTTCCTATAGCAAATACAACGTCTGCATCAAGTAGTTTTGATGAGTCTGCAAAAGTAATTGCATTTAGTCCGTTTGCTTCTATCTTTACGACGGCTAGATCGGTTTTTGGATCACTTCCTATTAGCTTTGCTTTATACTCTTTGCCACCATTTGCAAGAGTTACTACTATTTGATCGCTATCTTCTATAACGTGGTTATTTGTAACGATATATCCATCATTTGAGATGATAACACCAGAGCCAAGCGAAGTAGTTTTTTCTTTTTCTTTTGGTTTTGCAAAGTTAAATCCAAAAAATTCATTGAAAAAAGGGTCATTAAACATCTGCTCAATGCCAGCGTTATTTACCGTTTTTGTAGTTGAGATATTTACAACTGAAAGCTTTGCCTGAGCGATCGAGTCATAATAAGAAAGTACGCTATTTTTATCGCTAAGTGGCGAGACTCTCGTGATATTAGAGTTAGCTTCATTAAATTTAATATCAGCCCCCACTAAAAAAGAAGCTGCCACTAATGAAATTAGCACAATCTTTTTCATTTTTTTCCTTTAAACTAAAAATTTTTGCAAATTATAAATATAGTGAAAAAATAAAATCTTAACACTTTTTCTTGTTATTAAACAAAAATAAACTTGACTTGCATAGACTAAAGCTTTGTGATATAATCCGTATCAAAAAAATATAAGGAGAATATATGAGTGAAAGCTTATATGAGACTTTAGGAGTTTCAAAGGGTGCCTCAAGCGACGAGATAAAAAAAGCTTATAGAAAACTTGCCAGAAAATATCACCCAGACATCAATAAAGACCCTGGAGCAGAAGATAAATTTAAAGAGATAAATGCTGCTTATGAAATTTTAAGCGACGATAAAAAACGAGCTCAATACGACCAGTACGGCGATACTATGTTTGGCGGTCAAAATTTCCACGACTTTGCTAGTAGTTCAGCCGATATGGGCGATCTAAATGAAATTTTAAAGAATATCTTCTCAGGTGGCTTTGGCGGTGGTGGAGCTAAATTTAGCAGCGGATTTGGTAGTAGTTTTGGAGGCTTTGATGGATTTAGTAGTGGTGGATTTGGCTTTGGCGGAGCTGATCTAGACGTAAATGCAAAAATTTCTATACCATTTGACGTAGCTGTAACTGGTGGTGAACATAAGATAAATTTTAATGGCGAAAGCATTAAGATAAAAATTCCAAGTGGCATAGAAGGCGGCGAGAAGCTTCGTGTAAAAGGCAAAGGTAAAAGCGCTGGTGGTCAAAAAGGCGACCTCATACTTGCCATTAGCGTTGAGCCAAGCGACGAATATGAAAGAGTCGGAGACGATCTTTATAAAGATATAGAAATTCCACTAAAAACTATGCTTTTTGGCGGAAAAGTCGATGTACATACTTACAAAAAAGATGTCACGATTAAAATCGCTGAGAACTCAAAAACAGGCACGAAAATCCGCTTAAAAGGATATGGTGTGCAAAATAGAAAGAGCGGAATTTATGGGGATCTTTACTTAAAAGCCAGGGTAAAACTTCCAAATATTAGTGAGCTTGATGAAGGCTTAGTAAAAGAGTTAAAAGAAAAATTACCGGAGTAAAAAATGCAAAATTATGAAGAACCACTTTTTTTAATAAGCGTTGTTGCAAAGGTTTTAAGCATACATCCACAAACTTTAAGACAATATGAAAGAGAGGGACTTATCGAACCATCAAGAACAGATGGCAAGATGAGACTCTACTCACAAAAAGACGTTGATCGCGTAAAAACTATACTAAATTTAACCCGTGAGCTTGGTGTAAATTTAGCCGGCGTTGATGTGATACTTCAGTTGAAAGAAAAAATTGACGATTTAGAATCAACTATTGATGAGCTAAATAAAAAATTGCACGAAGCTACCAGTCAAACTAGCACAAAAAGATCGCTTGTAAAGAGAAAAAGTAGCTTTGATCTAGTCTTTTATGAAGGTAAAAAATAATTTATGGAACAAATTTTAGAAGGTTTCTTGCTTGTTGCAGCGATTTCAGTCGCATTAAATGTCATTTTTAAAAAATTTCAGATACCAACCATCATCGGCTACATCGTAACAGGTACGCTTATATCAGAATTTTTCAACCTAAAAAGCAATGATGAAATTTCTCATATTGCTGAGTTTGGTATCGCATTTTTGATGTTTACCATTGGGCTTGAGTTTAGTTTTAAACATCTCATGGGCATGAAAAAAGAGGTCTTTTTAAATGGCGGCTTACAGGTTTGCTTAAGCGGCTTTATAATGGGCGTGATGCTTTATTACGCGCTTCATCTAAAGGACGAGACAGCGCTTATTGCAGGTCTTGCGCTTGCACTATCATCAACTGCGATCGTGCTAAAGACGCTAAATGATAGTGGCGATGTGAGTAAAATTTACGGCAGAAAAGCACTTGGAATTTTACTATTTCAAGATATTGCAGTCATCCCTATTTTGCTTATGATAGATATGTTTAGCTCACAAGATGCTTCAATAAATGAGCTTTTACTAAAGACATTTACAAGTGCGATTATTCTTATCGTTGTACTATTTTTGCTTGGTAAATATGTCATCAACTGGATATTTTATAAAGTCATTCAAACAAATTCGCAAGAGGTTTTTATAGCTACGATTTTATTTATGGTCGTTGGCTCTAGTACTTTGGCTCACTTCTTTGGCTTCTCATACTCTTTGGGTGCATTTTTGGCCGGTATGATGATGGCTGAGACACAGTATAAACACCAAATCGAAGTTGATCTTATTCCTTTTAGAGATTTGCTCTTAGGGCTATTTTTTATAACCGTTGGTATGCAGATAAATTTTGCTGTCGTCATCTCAAACATCTGGCTTGTCCTTGGCCTAGTATTTAGTGTCATGGTGATAAAAGCGGTTGTTGTTTTTGCTATTTTAAATATCTACTTAAAGCGAAGAGTTGCTGCAAAAACTGCACTTAGTGTTTGTCAAATAGGCGAATTTGCACTAGCTGTTTTTGGACTAATGACTACTAGAAATTTACTTGATATACAAACAGCTCAAATTTTTATTGCAGCCTCTGTTGTATCGATGTTTGCCACGCCTTTTATACTTAAAAAACTAGACGCAATAGCAGACCTTATAGAACGTGAGATCGTTGTTGAACCAAATGAAACTCTAAAGCCGCAAAAAATAAAAAATCACATCGTAGTTTTTGGTTATGAAAGGCTTGGACAAGAGGTTGTTTTAAGACTAAAAGAGACAAAGCTTTTATACCTTGTGCTTGATAATGATATTAGTCTAGTTGAGCTTGGTAGAAGCCGCGGGGAAAATGTATTTTTAGGTAACGTTCTTCAAAGCCATACACTTGAAAATGCCTGCCTAAGCGATGCAGCCGCTGTTATTATAACTGTTAATAATGAGCAAAGAGTGGAGCTCATCGCGCAAAAGATAAAAGACTACGGCGTAAATACCCAAACTATAATAAAAATAAATGGTGAGGGTAATAAAGATATTTTTGGTGAGTTAGGTAAAAATTTTCACCTAATAAACGAAGAGCGTGTCATGGCAAAAACGCTCGTGCACGAGGCTCTTCAATGCAAAATCGATCATGATATAAGAGCGTAAAAGTATAAATTTATTCTAGAATTTTACGAGTTTATGCTAGTTTTAAAATAATCTTTTAAAAATAACTTTTACAAGCGATGAGCAAGCCTAAGCATCTAGGCTCTACTCATTTCTTAAAGTTTGAAGTACGTTTACTTCTGTGGCTTTTTTAGCTGGATAATAAGACGATATAGCCACGATAAATACAGCTCCAACTATAATAAGCACAAGATCGATGGTTGAAAGCTCGAGTGGAAGTTTACTTGAGCCATAAACATCAGCTGGCAGGTCTATGATGTTGAAATTTCCAAGTAAAAATAGTCCTAAAAAGCCAAGTATCAAGCCAAATATAATGCCACCGCCCCCGATTACTAGCCCTTGATAGAAAAAGCTTCTTTTTATCTCGCTTTTGCTTGCTCCAAGCGCTAAAAGCAAGGCGATCTCTTGCCTGCGGTTCATCACTGTCATTAGTAGCGAGCTTATGATATTTAACGACGCCACAAGGATGATTAGCATCAAAACGATAAAAAGTGCCCTTTTTTCAAGTGCGAGCGCCGAGAAAAAGTTGCCATTTTGCTCCCACCAGCCAATGGCAACCGTGCCAGTTGGCAGGCCTTCACGCACTCTTTTTATATCATCAAATGGCTTACTTGAAAAGATATGAATTCCATCATAAACGCCTTTTGGATAGTCTAAAATTTTCCTCAAAGCATCAACTGAAACATATGAAAATGCCTTATCGTAGGCGATTAGCCCAGATGTAAATGAGCCACCGATGTCAAAGCGCTTCATCTTTGGCGTTAGCGAAAAGCCAGCTGGATCGGCCTTTGTAAAGATAAGCGTTAATTTCTCATCGTTTCTTAGTCTAAACTCGCTCATTATGCCACTTCCCACAAGTATCTCAAAACCATCTAGCTCTTTGTCTTTTAAAGCTTCATTTACGACTGAGTTTATCTGCTTTTCATCTTTAAAATTTACGCCATAAACCAGTCCGCCCTCAAGTGCATTTGCCGAGCGGTAAATGACCTGTGTGCTTATAAATGGACTAAATTTAAGATCACTAAATCTAGCCTTTAGCTCATCAACAAAGTCATCATCAATAGAGCCTTTAAAGGCACTTTGAACGGTTATTGGATAGTTCATCGTAAAAAGTTTACGCTCAAATTCTTTGTCAAATCCATTCATAATAGCCATAGCAACGATTAAGACCATAAGTCCGATGCTAACACCAAGAAAGGCAAGCAAGGCACTTAGAGTGATAAATGGCTGAGTTTTATCAAATCTTAAATATTTAAAAAGTAGATACTTTGGTAAGCTTGTCATTAAATAGCCTTTAAAAGATTAAGGCGCTTTTGGCGCCTTAAAAGTAGAAATTCTAAGCAAATATGCCTTTTTTAGGACCACTTTTTCCGTGGCAATCTTTATATTTTTTACCGCTTCCACAAGGGCATGGAGCGTTTCTTGGTATCTTTTTTTCAGGCGTAAATTTATCATCCTCGCCTTGATTGTTGTAGCTTAAATTTTCATTTTCAGCATTTTGACTAGCTTCAAGCATCATTTTAGCTTGCTCTTCTTGCTCCTCACGGCTCTTAAATCTAACAACCTGAAGCGTCTTAACACTCTCACTTTTTAGCCTGCTAACTAGCTCCATAAAGAGGTTATAGCTCTCTTTTTTGTATTCAACAAGCGGATCTTTTTGATTATACCCTCTAAGGCCGATACCGGTTTTTAGGATATCCATTTGATAAAGGTGCTCTCTCCACGCATTATCAAGCACTTGAAGGTATAAAATTTTCTCTATCTCTTTTCTTTGATCTTCATTTAGCACGCTCATTTTTTCGTTATATCTTACTTCAAAAATTTGTGCAAGCTTTTCTATTAGCTCATCATACTCTAGACCTTTTAACTCACTCTCGTCTATCTCTTCACCGCAGTCTGCAAGGATGATAGAGCATAAATTTTTAATATCAAAGTCATCTTTCAAGCCGCCATGGAAAATTTCAGCTGTATCAAGTAAATTTGCAGCATACTCTTTCCTGTTTTGAGCTATCTTTTCGCTCATATCATAGTTTTTATCAAGTAGTTCGTCACGGTATTTGTAGATAGTTTTTCTTTGCTCATTTGCCACATCGTCATACTCAAGCAAGTGTTTTCTAGCCTCAAAGTGCAAGCTCTCAACTTTCTTTTGGGCATTTTCAACAGCCCTTGTCACCATGCGACTCTCGATACTCTCGCCCTCGTCGATACCAAGCCTATCCATGATCGCTTTTATGCGGTCGCTACCAAAAATTCTCAAAAGATTATCCTCTAAACTTAGGTAAAATCTACTCATACCAGGATCGCCCTGACGTCCAGCACGACCACGAAGCTGATTGTCTATCCTTCTACTCTCGTGCCTTTCGGTGCCTATGATATATAGACCGCCTAAATTTCTAACCTCATCATCGATCCTGATATCAACACCACGACCAGCCATGTTTGTAGCGATAGTTACAGCGCCTTTTACACCAGCTTGTGCGATGATCTCGGCCTCTTTTTCGTGGTTTTTAGCATTTAGCACAGAGTGTGGGATGCCAACTTTTTTAAGCATCTCATGAAGCACTTCACTGCGCTCAATACTTGCAGTTCCCACAAGCACTGGCTGACCTTTCTCGTGAGCTTTTTTAACCTCATCAATAACTGCTTTAAATTTCTCATTTTGAGTTTTGTAGATAAGGTCGTTTTGATCGATTCTTTTAACTGGTAAATTTGTAGGGATCGAGATAACTTCAAGGTTGTAAATTTGAGAAAACTCAGTAGCCTCTGTCTGAGCCGTACCAGTCATACCTGCAAGCTTTTTATACATCCTAAAGTAGTTTTGATATGTTGTATCGGCTAGCGTTTGGCTCTCTTCTTGGATTTTCACGCCCTCTTTTGCTTCAAGCGCTTGGTGAAGTCCCTCGCTAAAGCGTCTGCCTTCGCTTAGACGTCCAGTAAATTCATCAACAATGACTACCTCGCCATCTTTTACGACATAATGAACGTCTTTTTCAAAGAGGTTGTGAGCTTTTAGAGCTTGATCTAAGTGGTGGCTTAGTATGGCATTTTCAAGGTTATATAAATTTTCAACACCAAATAATTTTTCAGCCTTGCTGATGCCAGCTTCTGTGATCATTATCGTTCTATTTTTTTCATCGACTATGAAGTCCCCTGTCGGCTTTGAGCCTGGCACATTTGGATCAGCTGGAGTGCCTCTAGTAAGCCGTTTTGCGACCTGATCAGCTCTTATGTAGCCATCAAGTGTGCGATTTGTTGGACCTGATATTATAAGCGGTGTTCTTGCTTCATCTATCAAGATACTATCGACCTCGTCTACGATAACGAAGTTATGACCTCTTTGCACCTTTTGACCAGCTTCAAATTTCATATTATCACGAAGATAGTCAAAGCCAAATTCTGAGTTTGTGCCGTATGTTATGTCCGCGTTATACGCAGCTTGTCTTACTTCATCATCGTATCCACCGCTTAGTATCACATCTACGCTTAAGCCTAAAAAGTTATAAAGCTCGCCCATTTGCGTAGCGTCACGCTTTGCAAGGTAGTCGTTCACGGTCACTACGTGCACACCTTTGCCACTCATCGCGTTTAATATAACTGGTAAAGTCGCCACCAAGGTCTTACCCTCGCCCGTTTTCATCTCAGCGATCCTGCCCTCGTTTAGCACCATGCCGCCTATTAGCTGCACGTCAAAATGGCGCATCTTAAGCACCCTTTTGCTAGCTTCTCTAACGATCGCAAAAACATCATTTAAAATTTCATCTAAAGTGACTTTTTCTTCTACTACTTGGGCTTTTAGCTCATTAAATTTGATCTTAAGCTCATCATCGCTCATCTTCTCATAAGTAGGCTCTAGCGCATTTATCTGCGCCACACGTTTTATATATTTTTTGACTTCTCTATCGTTTTTCGTGCCAAAAATCTTTCTAAATACCGATGAAATCATTACTTTACCTTCCTAAATTTTTAAACTTTGGATATTAGCATAGTTTAACTATTTATTTAATTAAACTGGGCTAGAATACGCCAAAAAAGGATAAAAAAATGAGAAAATTTCTAGTTGCATCTCTCGTCGCAGTTTGCTCATTTGGTGCTGGCTTAAATTTCAAAAGCCTTCAAAGTGACTTTACTCAAACTGTCTTTAGCGAGGGCAAAAGCATAAACTACAAGGGTAGATTTTACGCAAAAAACGACAATACTGCACTTTGGATATATGAAAGTCCAACACCAAAGAGAATTTATTTTAACAAAGAGCGTGTGATCGTGATTGAAGACGAACTTGAGCAAGCTATTATTTCAAAGCTTGATGATACACCAAATTTGACGCAAATCTTGGCTCATGCGGAGCAAATTCAGCCGACACTTTATAAGGCGATATATGACGGAGTTGAGTATTTTATAACTATTAAAAACACGCTTCCAACGACGATTGACTATAAAGACAAGCTCTCAAATAAAATAAAAATCACTCTAAGCAACCCTGTAAAAGACGCGCTAATTCCGCAAGAGACGCTAACTCCTGTCATTCCTCAAGGTTATGACATTGTAAATCAATAAATTTGGCTAACTTTAGCCAAATTTACTCACTTCTCTCCAAAATCTTTTCCAAATTCTTGAACGTTATTTAGATCGATAGGCTTTTGAACTACATCATTTGGATCTGGCGAGATGATGATCTCATTGCCCTTTTTCTTCTTTTCTGGTTTTGTTACAATCTCTTCATTAACACTTGGATCGGAGCATAAATTTTGGCTTTTTATTGCTTTTATGATCTCGCTTAGTTCAAGATTATTTATCACTTTTATATTTAAGATAAGCACATCATCGATATCAAGAGAGTGCTTTTTGGCTGCGTATTTTATGAAAAGCTCTTTAAATTTCTCTTTTCCCATTGAGGTTAAGATATCTTCCACATAAAAGCTACCAACTATTATGTTTAAAGCATCAAGAACATACGCTTCATTTTCTTCAACATCACGTCCGACAACTTCAAGGTTCATATTTATCTTTTTTGTTAAATTTTGTCCGGCTTTTGAGTAGATATCTGTTTGAAAATCTCTTACTTTTAGCACGTCTGCAAATGCAAAAACACAAAAAGCAAGGCTTAAAAATAGCTTTTTCATAAATTCTCCTTAATATGCAAAAATACGTTTTCTTGGTAAAATTTCTTAACTTCGTCGTCAATTTTAACCACTTTTCTTAAATGCTGCCTAAAATCACTTTTTTTATCATAAAAAAGTTTTAAATTTTTAGGACTTACTGCACGAGAAAGTGCGACATAGAGCTGTCCTTTGGCAAAAATATGGTTGATATTACAAATGAGCGAGTTTATGCTCATTCCTTGAGATTTGTGGATAGTTAGAGCGTAAGCAAGTTTAAATGGAAACTGATAAAGCGATGCCTGTACATTTTCTTCGATCTCATCTTCGTTTAAATTTAACGAACTAAATATATAAGCGGCTTTTTCTATCTCGCAAATTTCGCCGCTATCTTTTTTCACAATCACGCTTGAGATGATGCCGTTTTCTTTTAATATTTGCATGATCTTGCCTTGCTCGCCGTTATAGTACTCACCCCATTTATTTGACGTAAAGATAATCTTAGCGCCTATCTTCATCTCCAAATCCCTTGAGATGTTTAGCGTATTTGCCCATTTTTCAAACTCTTTTTTATCTAAATTTTCATCCAAAACGCTCACATCTGAGTTCGAAATTTCAAGTGGCGTGCTAAGCTCTGAAAGCCTTTTTTGATTTAGCATTTCAGCCTCGGCGTTTCTGCCAAAAAGCACGCTCGTATCATCATCTGGCTCTATCTTGGTCACTCTTAACCTCTCTATATAGCTCATTATTTCATCATCTAGCTCGCCAACTCTAAGACGAGAGAGAATCTCATAAAATTTAAGATCGTTTGTGCGTTTTGAGACGAGCAGCTCAACATTTGTAAATTCCATATCCTCCCACGCACTGGAGTTAAAAGCGTATAAAAAATTAAAAAGCCTATTTTCGTTTTGCTGCTTTTGCACTGGCGGAAGCTGATAAAAATCACCCACTATAAGCACCCTACCTTTAAATTTGGAAGTAAGTAAGCGGTATCTTATCATCTCCATTAGATCTGAGCTCACCATTGAAATTTCATCAATTACAAGCAGATCGCAAGCATCAAGCATATTTCTTAGCTTACTTAGTTTGTCTTTTTGATGATAGTCAAAGCGTCTTAGCTCCTCATAGTCCTTGCAGTAGCCAAATTTAAAAAAACTATGTAAGCTAACTCCTCCAAGGCTAACAGCACTTATGCCAGTTGAGCCAAGGATTATGACGTTTTTAAAATTTTCTTTGTAGTGTCTGATGATGGAGGCGGTTAGATAGCTCTTGCCAACACCGCCGCCGCCTGTTAAAAAGACGTTTGAGCGAGATAAAATTTCTAAAATTTGCTCTTTCATCTACTCAAACATCTCTGGGCGATACTCGAAGTGCATCGTATCAAAGTGCTTCCAGCGTCCACCCCAGATAAATTTATGTTTTTCAAAAACACGCACTATCTTTTCAGGGATGAGGTTTTGGTAGCCATTGCTCCACTGCCAATAGTGGCTCTTTTTCACATTTATATCGATCGCAATACCGTAGCTGTGCGGGCTCAAGCGGTTTGTGCCAGCGATCACTCGCCACTTAAATGTTCCACCTGGATTTTTTAAATACTCAAGCAAGCTTGCATCACTTTTTACCATATCGTTTAGCTCATTGCTTACGTCTTGTAAGGCAGTTGCGGCTCCATTTTTAGAGTTAAATGGTAACTTTAGCGCAAGGCTATCTTTTAGCCAAACAACATCTACCAAATTTGCTTTTAGCTCGCTCTCGCTTGAGCCATAAATTTTGCCTAAAAATTCATAATTTCTACATCTGCCAGCATCGCTTAGTGCGGTGCTAAGTGACGAAAATGCAGCGTAATCAAGCGCGTTCATATCCTCTATATCGGCCCCGGTGCTACACTCATCATCTTTTTGTTTAAAGTCATCATAGACAAATATTGTTCCATCACCAAATTTGACCAGATTATCCTCAACCTTAACATCATAAGCCCTTTGTAAAGCTAAAATTTTTCTAGCTTTATCGCTTATTACATTTTCAGGCTTTATTACATTTATAGAATCAACCTTTGAAATGAGCAAATTTGAGTTTTGTATATCGCTTCTGTTTTGTCCGATATTTAACGTAGTTACTGCCGTAGCACCGATTAATGCCCTGCCGTTATTTTCGGTTTTTAGTCCCCAAGCATCATGCACCACATATATATCATCACCCTTGTATCCAGCATAAAGCATGATATGCCCTGGCAGATGCACAAGCGTAAGATATGGCACACCTTTTTCTTTTATCTCTTTTGTCTTAGCAGCGTTACTAAGTCCTTTTAAATCAAATTTTTGTCCCATATTTGCTTGAGCTCTTGAGTTTCTGGGCAACCACACGCCAAAACTTGCTAGCAGATCTTTGGTAAAAAGCGAGCAATCCCTTAGCTTATCGACCCCACCCCAACCATAAGGCTGAGTAAGAAGGGAGCTAATAAGTGTTTTTAGATTTGAATCATTAAATTTAAGAGGAAAAAGAGCGCCAAGAGATTTTGGCAACACAAATTCTCTCAAGAGATTTCTTACATAAATTTTACCGTAGTAGTTTTTACTATCCTGTGCTAAAACAGGCAGTATCGCTCCGACTCTTGAATAAAACAAGAAATTTCCGGCCTTGTCATAAACTGGCATTTTATCCGTTTTTATAGTCACAAAACTTGACTTTTGATAGGCATTTGCCTCATCATCGCTTATAAATTTTATATCCTCGACCTTTACCCAGCCCCAAACCGCATCATCACTAACAAACGCCCATGCCCTGTCTTTAGAAAGATGTGACACAAAAAGCGGATGAGCGATGCTTAGGGTTGACTCTTGCAGATAATCAAACGGATAGCCCTCACCTGGAGTTTGAGGATTTAAAAATATCGGCTCATCAGTTGGAAAATTTCTTAAAGCTGTGTTTGCCGAAGTTAAAGCATAGGCAGAGATGCTTGAAAGAGCTGAAAAATTTGCATTGTCCTTTTGTGCGTCAAACCAGCTTTGAGGTATCTGTCTAAAATTTGAGCCAAAATACTTTCTCTTCTCACTTGGTTTATATATATTAAATGCCCAAAAGACATCGTTTGGATTAAATTTTACGCCCCTTAATGTAAAAACCTTAAACCTTCTTTTTAAAATTTCTTCTTGGTCAAAGCTTGCACTTTGCATATTTTGCGGTAGTGACGAGGCATCTTGCTTCATTTCAAAATCAAGCAAACTAATGCGTTCATTTGGCTTATATACATTTTCATCTGGTAAAGAATTTTGCACACTTGGCTTTGGCTGGGTCTGCGAACATCCCAAAAACAAAGCAACACTAAACGCTAAAAATATACCTTTTTTCAAATTTTTTCCTTATCCTTAAAAATAGCTTCGACGATCAAAACAAAAATATAAAACATCTTTTCATCGTTGTTTTTACAAATTTGCTTCATAGTCTCATTATCGCTTTTTACTTTTATGTCATTTGACCTTAAAATTTCTACAATATCAGAGCCAAATTTCTTTGAAAGATCGCCCACTTTTACATCATTTAGAGCGTTTAAAAATCTAGTAGTGTTACAATCCATCTGCACTGGCTTGTGATTTAATATATTTTTAAACTCAAGGCTTAGCTTCTTTAACTTTTTCTTCTTAACATAACTATGAACAATCGTCAAGACAACCAAACTAAAGCCAAAGAAAATGTGTAAATTCAGCGAATTTTCACCCATCTCCCCATTTAAGAAAAGAATGCCACTCATAAAAAGACCGATCACACAGATAAAAAGCAGCAACAAGATGATGTACTTAAAAATCACCTCAAGCATAATGTTGTCTTTTAGCCTATCAAACATTAAAGCCCCACTATCTCATCTTCGCTGTAAACTAAAATTTCATTTTCTTTTAGCAGTTTTGCTGTGATGCCATCGCCTAAAATAAGCCTCTTGCTAAAGCTTCCATCATAAATTTGCCCACTTCCACAACTTGGACTTTTTGATTTTAAAATAGCCTTTTTGCAACCATTTAGTTTGGCTATCTTTAGGCAAATTTCTGCTCCTTTTTTAAAATTTTCACTCACATCTTTACCTGAAAATTTACAAATAACTGCACCATTTTTCATCTCAGCTGGCTCTCTTGGCGTGCTAAGCCCCCCGTAAACTTCAGGACAAACAAAAAGCAGATGATATCTCTTTGAAATTTCATCTAAAACATCTTTATTTAAAAGATTATTTTCGCCGTTAAATTTACAATTTATGCCGACTAGGCAAGCGCTTATTAAGATTTTTTCTCTCAAAGTCCGGCTTCTTTTAAAAGTTCACCAGCATAAATTTCACGAAGTTTGCTTGAAATTTCTCCTACTTTTGCGCCATTTATCGCCTTACCATCAGCATAAACGACTGGTAAGAGTATGAGCGTAGCAGCCGAGATAAAGACTTCATCAGCATTATAAACTTCATCCATACTAAATTTTCGCTCCTCTATCTTAAGGCCAATATCTTTAGCGATCTTTAAAAGTCTCATACGGCGAATTCCTGGCAAAATTTCATTTGAAAGCGGTTTTGTGATTAAAGTTTTATCCTTGATGATAAAAGCGCTCGAGCTACAGCCCTCTGTGACAAAGCCATTTTCCACCATAAAGCCCTCGTCTGCGCCTTTTTTGTGAGCTTCATTTTTAGCATAGCACTGAGCTAGAAGCGAGATAGATTTGATGTCGCGCCTTTTCCACCTGATATCCTCGACACTCACGACTTTTATGCCAGTTTTTGCAGTAGGATTGTTTAAAATTTCACTCTCGTAACAAAAAATAAAGACACTTGGTGTTAAATTTTCTATAAAATAGAAATTTCTAAACGCCACACCTCTTGTTACTTGCATATAAATTCCGCCCTCTTTTAAGGCATTTTTGGAGATTATCTCGTTTAAGATCGCTTCAAATTTTTCCTTTTCGTAGGGCAAATTTATATCTATCTCATTTAAGCTTCTTTCAAATCTCGCCCAAAATCCATCTTTATCAACCATTTTTGAATTTATCACAGGCACAACCTCATAAACTCCATCACCAAATATAAATCCTCTATCAAAAGCACTAACTTTTGCTTCATCTTTTTGCAAAAATTCTCCGTTTAAAAAGACGGTTTGCAAAGCTTGATCTGCCATTTTTAGCTCCTTAAATTTTGGGCAAATTGTATCTAATTTTGTTTGAATTTATAGATTCTTAGATATAATAAGCCAAAATTTCAAAGGTAAAAAGTCTATAAAAAATGCAAGAAACTTTAAAAGATAGAATCATAAAAAACGTTTTTTTTGTTTCAAAACAGCCAGTTTTATTTAGGGATCTACTTGAAGCGAATGCCCTTTTTAACGAAGGTATGCTAATAGATGGAGCAAAGCTAAATTTTAGATTTAACCACATCAAGCTCTATCAGATTTATGCACTTATCTGTTTTGTTATTTTATTTCCATTGTTAATCATCACGCATCATTTTTTAGCAAAAACTGACGCGCATATATCTATAATAGCGACTGCTGTCGTCACTTCAGCCGTTTTTATCGGCTTTGATATGTTTAAAGTTTGGGCAAGAAGAGAGATAAGTCACGATCTTATCAGGAAAGCTTGGAGTGTGCATTTTCCTTATTTTAGCTATGAAAAATACTCAAGCAAGGTCGAAGAAATTTATAATACTGCTATAAAAAATGACATATCAAAAAAAGATTTAGAACAATATATATATGAAAAGCTAATCTCTCAAAAAGAAAGTAACTAGCAAATTAAAAATAAACTTTGTTTATTGAGCTAATTTTATTTTTATGCAGTTATATACAAAATGGCTATATTATTTGCCAATATAATTGAATCGCCAAAATTTAAAAACTTTAAATGTTTCGTTATTTCCATTGACGCTCTTGCATATTGTTTAAAATTTGATTTTTATAACGTAAATTTTCAAGCTTTATATTAAGAGCTCTATTTTCCTCTAAAAGCATATCTCGTTTACCGCTTACGTCAGCTATATCTCTACTTATATAATAAATTTGATTTGCTATGTAAATTTTTGGCAAAAATATAGCTAGAGCTATAAAAACAGCTAAATAGACCATCACTAATGTCTTAAAGCTTAAATTTACCTCACGTTTTTGCTCCTCGTCGTGAAGCGTCAACAGCTCTTCTTTTTCTTGCATCTTTATCCTTTTATCTTAAAAACTCGAAGTTTTGCGCTCTTACTTCGCGAGTTTATCTTTAGCTCACTGCTACTTGCTGTTAGTGGCTTTTTGGTTAAAATTTCTCCTAGTTCGTGATTGTTTCCGCATTCACATCTATAAACACCAGGTAAACAGATACAGCTATTCGCCCATCTTTTAAAGCGCTCTTTTACGATCCTATCTTCAAGCGAGTGAAATGTAATAATCGCCACAAGACAATCTTTAAACCCACATTTTTCTATACTATCAAGTAAATTTGTTAGCTCATCTAGCTCACCATTTACCTCTATCCTAATCGCTTGAAAGGCGAGTATCGCAGGACTAACTCCGCGCCCTTTTATCTGGGCTGTACCTATTAAATTTGCAAGCTCTTTTGCACTCGTTATCTTGCCAAAATTTCTAGCATTTATAATCTTGTTCGCAATCCCGGCAGCATTTTTTAGTTCGCCATAATCTCTAAAAATTCCAACCAACTCGTCAAAAGAGTAATCATTTACAACGTCAAATGCGCTAAAATTTCGCTCTTTGTCCATGCGCATATCAAGCGTGCTTGAGCCAAGACTAAAGCCCCTATCATCTTTATCTATCTGAAGCGAGCTAACACCAATGTCAGCCAAAATTCCTCTAACATTTAAAATTTCTTCTTGACTTAGCTTGCTAGTCAATTCAGAGAAGTTACTTTTATAAATTTTAACCCTACTACCAAATGGCTCAAGTTTTTTTAGTGAAAAATTTATAGCTTCGTTATCTCTATCACAGGCAATTAAATTTAAATTTTCGTTTTGAGATAAAATGGCACTAGAATGTCCGGCATATCCAAGCGTGCAATCTATAAAATTTCCATTTAAATTTTTAAAAAAAGATAGAACTTCATCAAGTAAAACACTGATATGTGGACTTTGCAACGCTGCCTCTTTATAGTAAATAGTGTGGAAAATTTATCGAAATTTTACTTAAAAAGATATCATTACGTAAAATTTTACATAAATTTTAAGATAGCTTAAATATAATCGCTTAAACGTAGGAGAAAAAATGGAGCTAGAACACTCAATAAATGAGATAAAAACGATATCACTTTCTATGTTTAGAAAGAATTTTTTTGGCGTCTTTCACGGCTCGATTTCAGCAAGAGTCGAAAAAAATCAATTTATAATCAATAAACAAAATGCCATTTTTGATAATTTAAAAGATGATGACTTGACGCTTCTTTCATCAAAAAAAGACTATCGTTGGAATGAAGCTAGTCTTGATGCTGATATACACTTAAATATTTATAAAAATATAAATGAGGCGAGATTTGTTTGCTACGCAATGCCACCATACGCAACTGCCTACGCAATGAAACATGAAAAAATAGCACCGAAAGATTATTTTGGATATATGAGATTTAATGAAATTTTAGTCTATGATCCAAAACAATATGACGACTGGTATGAGCGTGCAGAAACTGAAATTTATAGATATATGCTAGAAAAAAATACAAATATTATTATCATTAAAGGATATGGTATTTATGCATACAGCAGAAGCCCACAACTTCTTGCAAAAGAGATAGCTTTACTAGAAAATAGCTGCAAATTGCTTCATTTAACTAGTGGTTATAGCGATTATAGTATTTAAAAATTTTGCTAACAATACTAAAAAATTGTTAGCAAAATTCTTCACAAAGGTATTTTTAAAGCCCCTATTTTAAGCTTATTTAAGGCAATTTTATATAATATATCATACAAATTTCGTTAGTCTTTTAAAGGAAAATTTAATGTTGTCTTGGATGCAAAAACATAAAAAATACCTAGTTGTTACCATTTGGGTAAGTACAATAGCCTTTGTTGGAGCAGGCTTTGTAGGCTGGGGAGCTTATGATTTAAACAGCAATCGAGCCACTTCAGTGGCAAAAGTAGGACACAGAAATATAAGTATTCAAGAACTACAACAAAAATACGATAGTTTGTATCAATACTACAATAATCTTTTTGATGGTAAATTAACGCAAGAAAAGGCCAATGAGTTAGGATTACAGAATGCTGCACTTCAGGCTACAATTCAAGAGAATTTACTATTAAATTTTGCAGACGATATAGGTCTTAGTGTTAGCAAAGATGATATTTTAAAATATATAATCGCGGATCCAACATTTCAAAAAGATGGTGCTTTTGATAAAAATTTATACTACGATATTTTAAGAAGAGCTAGAATAAACCCAACCGATTTTGAAGAAAATTTAAAACTAACAATACTACTTGATAAACTTAGAACTATTTTAAATTTACCAGCCAGCAAAGAAGACATTGCAATGATGAAAGCAAGCTTTTTTATGCAAGACAAATTAGCAATACAGATAATAAATGCTAATCAAAGTAATATAAAAATAGATGAAAAAGAGCTAAAGAATCTCTGGGAAACAAATAAAAACAACTATATGACAAAGACTATATACGGTCTTGAAACATACTTTATAGAGTCAAACAAAAATGATGTAAATCAAACTACTTTGAGTGACTACTACAACGAAAACAAGGAGAGATATAAAGGCTCTGATGATAAAATCAAATCATTTGACGAAGTAAAGACTGAAGTTATTAAAGACTACAATATCGAGAAAAGCAAGACTGATGCTTTAAAAAAATATACCTCTATAAAAAAAGCTGAGCTTGCAACAAATGAATTTATTAGTATAAATGAAGATAATGCAACATTCTCGCTTGATGAAATAAAAGGTGCAAAAGTTGGTGAGGTTATAAAACCATTTACATATAAAGATGGATATTTAATAGTTAGAGTAAAAAGCATAACTCCTCCACAGCCTATGAGTTTTGAACAAGCAAGAGCAATGGTACTTGAAATTTACAAAGATAAAAAGAAAAAAGAAAACTTAACAACCATAGCGAAAGAGTCTTTACAAAATTTCAAAGGTACTGATATAGGCTTTATCAGTAGAGATATAAATGGCTCTATCTCAGGACTAAATGAAAGTGAAACTAGAGCTTTTGTTTCTCAACTTTTTGAAACTAACAACAAAAAAGATTATGTTATATTAGAAGATAAGGCCGTTATATACGATATTTTGGAACAAAGGTTGCTTGTAGATAATATAGATAATAATTATAAACAAATAACACAGCAAAACGTTACAATGCTTAAAAATAATGAGTTAATAAAAGATTTAACAAACAAACTGAAAAAATACTATGAAATTAAAGAATATATCAAAAGGTAATTTATCTTGAGTACAAAAATTTTAGGTATAGATATCGGCTCTTTCCAGATTTGTGCAGTAATAGCACAACATGATGAAAATGACATTAAGATAATTGGAATTGGAACTGAAAAAACACAAGGAATAAGAAAAGGTGTTATAACCAATATTGAGCAAGCTGCAAAGTCAATAAAAAATGCATTGATAGAAGCACAAAGAGTTGCAGGAACACGCTATGAAAAAGTCATAGTTTCTATTTCTGGTGCGTATACAAAAAGCGTTGACAGTAGTGGTGTAGTGAATATACCAAATCATGAAATAGGCATAAAAGAGATCGAACGTGCTATGCAAATGGCTGATCATACAGCTGATATACCTCATGAGTATGAAAAACTACATGTTCTTCCTTATAATTTTAAAGTAGATGGACAAGAACATATTGAAGATCCAATAGGCATGAATGGTAGTAGGCTAGAAGTTCAAACACATATTGTTACAGTACAAAAGTCATCTATTAGCAACCTAAGAAAAGCCGTAAATTTAGCAGGTGTTCAACTAGATAACATAGTCCTTTCAGGATATGCTTCTGCGATAGCAACATTAACAAAAGATGAGAAAGAACTTGGTGCCGCACTTGTTGATATGGGTGGTGCGACTTGTAATCTTGTGGTACATTCTGGAAATTCTATAAGATACAATGAATTTTTACCTGTTGGCTCAGCAAACATTACAAATGATCTTTCTATGGCTTTGCATACACCTCTTCCAAAGGCAGAAGAGATAAAATTAGGTTATGGCGCTTTAATAAATAAGTCAGTTGATCTAATAGAGCTTCCGATCCTTGGAGATGAAACAAAAAGCCACGAAGTTTCACTAGACATAATATCAAATGTTATATATGCCAGAGCAGAAGAAACCCTTATGGTACTTGCTAAGATGCTAGAAGATAGCGGCTATAAAGATAGCATTGGTGCTGGAATAATACTTACTGGCGGTATGACTAAGCTAGAAGGCATTAGAGATCTTGCATCCGCAATATTTGACAAAATGCCAGTTCGTATAGCAAAACCAAAAGAAATGGATGGATTATTTGAAATTTTAAGAGATCCAGCAAATTCTTGTGCTATAGGGCTTTGTTTGTATGGTGCTGGCAACTTTAGCCCATACGAAATCGATTCTGAGAAAAAAATGAGATACCAAGGGGAAATAGCCTCAAAACCGAAAGCAAATTTTAGAAATGTTTTTGTAGAAGAGGAAAATGTACAAAATTTTGGACAAGAGGTGCAGGATCCAAATGAAAAAGAGGATAGTTTTTCTGATAAAGATTTTGAATTAGAGATAGCAAATAAATCAAAAAACAAAGAAGAGCTTGCCAATATCGCAGATATTAGCAAACAAGAAAAAAAGCCAAATGCTTTTGCAAAATTTTGGTATAGTATTACACAATTATTTTAAGGAGAATTTCAAAAATGAGTAGCTTCACAGTAGAAGAAAATAAAAGCATCTATGGTGCAAAGATAAAGGTCGTAGGTGTAGGTGGAGGTGGTGGCAATATGGTCAACCATATAATAAGAGTTAATCCAAATTTAAATATAGATCTTATTGTTGCTAATACAGATGCTAAGGCTCTTGAAAATTCTCTCGCACATACAAAAATACAGCTTGGAGAAAAGACAACAAAAGGTCTAGGTGCAGGCATGAGGCCTGAAATAGGAAAAGCCGCTGCTGAAGAGAGCTATGATGAAGTAAAAAGTGCACTTGAGACATCAGATATAGTTTTTATCGGTACAGGACTTGGTGGCGGAACTGGTACAGGTGCAGCTCCAGTAGTTGCTCAAGCTGCAAAAGATATTGGTGCACTAACAGTTGCAGTTGTTACTATGCCTTTTATGTTTGAAGGAAAAAAGCGTAGAAAACTGGCTGATTGTGGTCTTGAAGAGCTCAGGAAAGAAAGCGATTCTATTGTTGTCATTCCAAACGATAAGCTCCTAACATTAATTGATAAAAATGCTGGCATAAAAGAAAGCTTTGAAATGGTTGATGAAGTACTTGCAAGAGCCGTCAATGGTATGAGTACGATCGTACTTGACTCAGGAAAAAGCGACATAAATCTAGACTTTGCTGATGTTAGAACAATTATGAGCCATAGAGGACTAGCTTTAATGGGTGTTGGCGAAGCAAGTGGCGAAGATGCAGCGCAAGAAGCTATAAAAAATGCTATACAATCACCACTTCTTGATAACATGACAATAAATGGTGCATTTGGTATTTTAGTTCATTTTAGAATAAGTCCTAGTTGCCCACTAGCTGATATCAATAACGCGATGAGTATTATTCATGAGGCAGCAGATGAAGATGCTGAAATTATATTTGGTACAACAACTGATGATAAAATAGAAGACAATAAGGTTGAAGTTACAATAATAGCCACAGGTTTTCAAAGCTCACAAAAAGAAACTGAAAAAAAAGATGAAGTACAAACTTCTAATGCAAACGATATCATAAAAAAAGAGCGTATATTAAGACTTAAAAAAGTTAGTGGTGGATATGATGAAGACTATATGTCACAACTTGATGTGCCATCATTTATGCGCCATCAAATGGACTAATAAAAAAATAAACTCCTTAAAATTTCTAGAGAGCTTTTGCTCTCTAGCTTATAAAAATTTACAAACTTTCAAATCTAAAAACTTAAAATTTAAACTCCAAGTTGCGCTTTTACAAAATCGCTTGCCATTTGTATATTCCACTCAGGCTCCCAAACAAGGTCGATCTCGCACTCTTTGACACCTTCTATATCAAGCACGGCAGTTTCTACCCAGCCAAGTATCATTTCATGTAGTGGGCAAGATTTAGTTGAAAGCGTCATAGTAACTTTTGCTTTGCCATTTTCATCGCAGCTCGCATCGTATATAAGTCCAAGCGAAACGATATCAAAGCCAACTTCTGGATCAACGATATTTGACAGTGCGTTATAAATTTTTTCTTTCATTTTTTATCCTTTAAAACCAGTAAATCTAAAAATATTTATTATATTTATTGATAGTAAAACTACACTAAGAGCTATAAATATCATACCAGCTTGCACTAAAATTTCTAGTTCAAAGCAAGTTGAGAAAAGATAGCAAAGAAGCGAGACAGCATTAAAAGCTATACCAAAATAAGCTATCTTTTTTAGTATCATGGCATCAAGAAGTGGCACTTTTACCTTTCCAACAAAAGGTGCTACGTAGTGATACCATATGAGAAATGGTGCGATCTTGTAAAGATGAGCTACGATAAAAGCAAACAAAAAGCCATATATTAAAAAATATGCAGCTAAATTTAATTTATCCAAAGCTATAAAAACAGCAGCACCAAGCAAAGCTACCAAAGAAAGAACGATATTTACATTCCAGTAATCATACGCCTTTCTAACACGCTTTTTTAAAATATAAAATGCTTGAGCTATAAAAAGTAAAGCCGCCACACATATTGACAAAACAGATAAATTTTCATTAAAAGCTAGCAAGATACCACCCAAAATATAGCATGCTAGCGAGGCCTTGCTAAGTGTAAATTTTAGATCGTGAGCCAATGCAAACATAGGTAGGAGTACGCTAGCAGCTCCAAGTATCACAAGAAATACAAATCCCAGCACAAAATAAACGTGAAATTTTAGTGTCATCTCAAAATCAAGCATCAATGTGCCACCAAGTATCATAAGCAAGCAAAAACCAAGCGTTATTCCAGTTAGCAAAAAGATAGCTGAAACAAAAAGTGCAAAGGCTGCAAAGCTCTTTTTTTCATTATCCATAAAGCTTAATGCGTAAGTCGTAGCAAAAAAAGCGAGCGAGCAAAAAAGCAAAACTCCACTAATTTGTAAAATTTTAGCCTCAGCAAATAGCATCCCGTAGCACATGCCCAGCAACGATAGACAAAAAATAGCCAAATTTAAAATAGCACCTTTTGCGGTAAAAAATGGCTTTTCTAAGATGACTGAGGTTAGCTGATAGAGCGCTCCGATGATAATACTCATAACAAAGCCAACAAAAAATATATGCAAAAAACCAGCTGTATTTAGTGAGCTAATCGCATCAAAATCTGCATAAAAGAATGCCGGCACACTTAATGCTAAAAAGAAAATTCCAGCAATAAAATATCCACCAACTAGCTTAAATGGTGGTGCGTAAGTATTTAAAAGCATCTTAGTGGCAAAGACTCGTATCTACGTCTTCTATGTTTGCGCCGTCTTTTAGGCTAAAAATCATCTTTACAGCCCCACCATCTATATCTTCACGCTCTATGTTAAAGCTCTTATCTATCTTTGGTATAAGACCAGCTGGAAATTTATGATTTAGCATCATAATTTTTGTGTTTTTATCAGCAAATTTAATAGCGATTAATGCATTGACCATTGGCTCTGGCGGTACGCAAGGACGTGAATCAAAACCAACAAAATTTACACCATTTTCATTAAATTTATAAAATGGCACGGTTGCACCATCAACATTAAACTGCTCTGCATTTTTGAAAAAATCGCTCATTTTTTCTCCTTTTAATTTTGGAGAATTATACTCTGATTAAACTTTTTAAACTATTGATTTGCTTCAACAAAAGCTATTTTACGTAAGGTATAAATTCCTCGTATCCAAGTCTAGCCATATCTTCAAGCGGTATAAATTTAAGGCTCGCACCGTTTATGCAATATCTTAGCCCGCCCTTATCGCTTGGGCCATCGTCAAAGACATGACCAAGGTGCGCATCGCTATTTTGAGACTTAACTTCGACCCTTTTCATCATAAACGAGTTGTCCTCCTTATACGAAAGAGCTGTTGTCGTTATAGGCTTTGTAAAGCTTGGCCAGCCACATCCTGCATCAAATTTATCTGTACTTGAGAAAAGTGGCTTTCCACTCGTTATATCTACATAAATGCCTTTTTGATCAAATTTATCATACTCACTGCTAAACGGCCTCTCAGTCGCCGCTTCTTGCGTCACGGCATACTGCTCGCTACTTAAATTTTTCTTTAGCTCATCTTTACTAAGCGGCTTAAATTTTGCCTCATCGTAAAGCGGTTTATCAGCTAAACCTAGGTCAATGTGACAATATCCAAAAGGATTTTTATCAAGATAATCTTGATGATACTCCTCACCTAAGACGAAATTTTTAAGTGGCGCCACCTCAACCACGATCTTATCTTTAAATTTCTTTTGCTCTATTTTCATAAAGCTCTCTATCGTTGGCAGATCACTTTCGCTCACATAGTAAATTCCGCTTCTATACTGCCTACCAACGTCATTGCCTTGTTTGTTTAGCGAGGTCGGGTCGATCACTCTAAAAAAGTGAGCCAAAATTTCAGCCAAAGCGACTCTATTTTCGTCGTATTTTACATAAAGTGTCTCAGCATGATCACTCTCATGAAGCTCGCGGTAGCTAGTATTTTCGCTCTTGCCATTCGCGTAGCCTACCTTTGTATCCACTACGCCAAATATCTTTTTAAAATATCCCTGCATACCCCAAAAGCAACCGCCTGCTAGATAAATTTCTTTCAAATTTTGCCCTGCCATCGTCTGCTCCTTTATAAGCTCATCTTTTGCCATCAAATTTAGACCAGAAAACATTGCCACCATTAAGATAAATTTTAAGATCTTTTTCATTCTATCTCCTTTTGTTTTGAAAGATTATATGGAATTTAAAGTTATAAAGTGTGAAGTAAGGGGCAAACGCCCCTAAATTTTAGTGTAAAAAGTGTCTAACGCCAGTAAAGTATAGCGACATGCCGTGCTCATCGGCAGCCTCTATCACCTCATCATCTCTGATGCTGCCACCTGGCTCGATGACACATTTTACGCCGACCTTACTAGCGATGTCAATGCTATCTCTAAATGGGAAGAACGCCTCACTTGCAAGTACGCAGCCACTTAGATCGATCTTTAGCTCTTTTGCCTTTGCCACGGCCGCACGAGCAGCATCAACGCGGCTTGTCATACCCATGCCAATAGCTACCATTGCGCCGTCTTTTACATAAACTACACAGTTGCTCTTCGTTAGCGCAGCCACTTTCCACGCGATCTGAGCGTCCTTTAGCTCGCTACCAGCTGCAAATTTCTTGCTCATTTGCTTCATATTTTCAAGCTCTTCGTCTTTTACATAGTCTCTTTCTTGAAATACAAATCCACCATCAACGTGCTTAAAGTCAAATTTATCATTTGAGCGAACTAAAAATTTATTGTCTTGAGTGAAAATTTTGATACGTTTTTTACTCTCAAATACTTTAAGAGCTGCTTCGTCAACATTTGCAGCAATTATTACCTCAACATAAATTTCATTTATCTTTTTAGCTAGCTTTTCATCAAGTGTGCCGTTTATCGCTACCACACCGCCGTAAGCTGAGATCGGATCGCATTTAAGTGCGGCCTCGTAGCTCTCAAGCAAAGTATCTTTTACCGCAAAGCCGCAAGGGTTAGCGTGCTTGATGATAGCCACTGCCGGTGCGTCATCAAAACTAGTTGCAAGCATTAGTGCACCGTTTATATCGGTCATATTATTGAAACTTGCCTCGCCTTTTAGGGCTCTAAAGTTGTTTGAAAAGAAGTAGTTAAACTCATAAAGTGCCCCTTTTTGGTGAGGGTTTTCGCCGTATCTGGTGTCAAAAACCTTGCTTCCCACGATAAATCTAGCATCACCAAAGCCGCTATTAAATCTATCATTCATATAGTTTGCGATCATGCTATCATAAGCCGCTGTATGCTCATAAGCCTTTATCATCAGCGATCTTCTAAACTCAAAATCATCGCTTTTTTCTCTTAGGCGCTTTAAAATTTCGTCGTAGTCAAGCACGTTTGTGACAATTAGCACATCTTTAAAATTTTTAGCCGCACTTCTTACCATGGCTGGGCCACCGATATCGATATTTTCGATGATCTCAGCAAAGTCATCAGTCCTGATTGTAGTCTCTTTAAATGGATATAAATTTACGCAAACCAGGTCAATCCCCTCGATGCCGTGCTCTTTTGCCTGAGCCACGTGCGTAGTGTCGTCGCGTTTGTGCAAAATGCCACCATGTATCTTTGGATGAAGCGTCTTTACCCTGCCCTCAAACATCTCAGGTGAAGCCGTAAATTCGCTAACTTCAGTTGCTTTGACACCATTTTCTTTTAAAAGCTTAAATGTACCGCCAGTTGAAAGTATCTGCCAGCCAAGCTCTTCTAGCCCCTTTGCAAACTCTACAATGCCCTCTTTATCGCTAACGCTAAGCAATGCTCTCATTTTTTCTCCTTTATTAAATTTTTTATCTTTTTGTTAAACACATACCTTTTACTAGCAGAAGTTGCCCCATTTTTATATCTTTTGCGATATTCTTTATCGATAAGGCTTCTAGCGTAACCATAACATTTGCAGCTGCGTCTATAAAATAATCTTTTCTCTCTACAAAGTTTTCACGCTTTTGACCAACAATATCAACGCTAAAGGCATAGCTTGAAATTTGATTGCCATCAAAATATCTCGCATCTAATACGCTTAAATTTACAGGTTCCTCTTTCTCAAGCGCCTCGCATATCGG
This sequence comes from Campylobacter concisus, assembly GCF_003048405.1. Classification (NCBI taxonomy): domain Bacteria; kingdom Pseudomonadati; phylum Campylobacterota; class Epsilonproteobacteria; order Campylobacterales; family Campylobacteraceae; genus Campylobacter; species Campylobacter concisus. The sequence goes on from NZ_PIQS01000002.1 coordinate 215,273, forward strand.
CTTTTTCGAGCTAAATTTCATCACCTTTATACCGCGATCATACGAAAAGATATACTCACTAATTTCGTTTAATTTTTTTGCTTGAACTGACATAATGTCACTCTTGTTGCCATCTTTATCGACAAATATTATGCTCACATTGCTATCTTTAACATCGTAGTTGCTGATGACTAGCCTTTGATCTCGATAAAGCTCGCTTTGCGTAAGCTTAAATTTTATCTCTTTTCCATCGACATTTACCACTTTAAAATCATTACAAAAGCCAGCCACCGCTAGCAGCAAAATAATAAATTTCTTCATCTAAACTCCAAATTTCTCTTTTAATCGCCCATAAGCCTCGTTTATCTCCTGAAGCTTCTTAGTCGAGCGCTCTATCACCTCTTTGCTCTCGCCCCTACCCATTAAAATGTCGGGATGATACTGCCTTACAAGCTCTTTGTAACGAGCTTTTACCTCTTCAAGACTTGCATTTTTGCTAAGCCCTAAAACATCAAACGCATCTTTTTCTTGGACCATTTCATCGGGATTTGCCTCAAATCTTGAGCCATAAAAGCTATCAAATTTAAAGATGATCTCATCAAGCGTTTCTTTATCAATGCCAAATCCATAAGCGATATTTCTTATAACATCTTGCTCACTTTTGTTAAATTCTCCATCGATGTAGGCTAAATTTAGAAAAAAAGTGAGCCTAGCCACACAGGTATCGTAGTTTAGATTAAACTCGCGCTTGTAGTTTCTGGCGGTTTCATAGGCGTTATCTACATTTTCTTTTTGGCTGTTATAAACCTCTTTTAGATACTCACGCACGCCGCTAACGCCGCTAACTTTCTGGCTTAGATCATCAAGCACTTGAGTGATCAGCCTAGCCTCTAGCTCGCTAACTCTGCCGTCACTTTTAGCTACTTTTGCAAGCAGTGAAACTAGAAATTTAGCCTCATCTACATCTGCTTGTTTCTTGCGGTTACTACCTATTTGGACATTCATAAAGAGAAATATCGCACCACCTAATATTAGTAAAAACAGGACTCCAGACATATTACCACAAGTGATAGATAGTATTTTTTATTTTGCCATTTACTAGCTCGTTTTTACGCCAAGAGCTCTCGTCATTCATCACGTTCCAGCGACGCTCTTCAGGGCGGTAGAACCAGTCTTTATCTATCTGATAATAAATTTGCTTGCCATTTGTTTCGATGATATTTGCAATATTGTTATCGTGGTAGCTATTTTCATCATAGTCGGTAAAAGCTCGCTGACCCATCTCAGAGTAAAGCAGCGTTAGCTCCTGAAGCATTTCATTTAGGTCATCATCCATCTTTTTTACATGAAGGCCGATCTCGTGTGCCTCTCTAAAGAGGATTGGATATTCATGAGCTGGATAGTCACCATTTAGCCTTTCAGAAATTTCTGCGATCTTTTTATCATCATCGATGTGATACCTAAGAAGCTCGGTGCAAATCTTAAGCGATAGCGAGCTAGCACGGTCAACCGCACCAAAGACTAGCGGATGAATATACTCATAAAGCGAATTATAAGGGTTTGTGTCGTTTGGCCTATCTTTATCTTGCTCTTTCCAAAGTTTGACCACACGACTAAGTTCGTCCATCGAAACACTTACAAGCTCATTGCCTTTATTTGTCGGGCTAAGCTCGTGTTTTAGTGAAGTATCAACAGGCGTTAGATAGGCAAGTGGTCCCATGACGATCTCATTTGCGCCAAGTGCCATCATGGTAGCAGCTGAGGCGCAGTTTGCAGGTATTAGAGCTATTAAATTTTTGCAGTAATTTCTAAGTGTAGTGATGATCCTAAGAGCAGCAATACCGCTTCCACCGTCACTTTTTATAAAAAGATAAGCAGTATCTATCTTTTTACCCTTTAAAATTTCATACATAGCACTCGCATCGTTGCCGCAAACGCTACCAGCATTTGAATTATAGTAAGTTATCAAGGTGGCGTTTAGTCTTTTTTCGATCGATTTTATTAAATTTTGTGTCTTACTAAAAAGCACTGGCGGCTTTGCTACACCTCGCTTTTCAACTTGTTCTGCTTCCTTCTGCTCATTTTCAGCCTCAGCGACCTTGCTCTTTTTTAAAGCCATTTCTTAATCCTCTTTTCTAACGATTTTTGCAAACTCATTTAGATAAATTTCTCTTATCTCATCCACACTCTCATCAATGTCATTTAGTTTAAATCTTCTGCCACCACTAACACCGATCTTTTCAAATTTCACACCAAATTTAGCCGCAAGCGCTTCAAATTTAGCCTCGTCTTTCACTCCTACAACTGCTCTTGAAAAGCTTTCATCAAAGATGAAATTTGGCTCTTTAAATTTCACTTCGCAATTTACACCGATGTTTGAGATGCTAGCCATTTTTGCTAGCGTGATAGCAAGACCGCCTACGCCTACGCTATTAGCAAACTCTAAAATTTGCTCTTTATTTGCCTCTATCACTAGATCCCAAAGGGCTCTCTCAGCTTTATAATCAACCTCTTTTAGCTTACCGCCAACCACATTAAATAGCGCCTTTGCGTAAAGTGAGGCAGCAAATTCCCCGCTTGTCTCACCAAGCAAGTAAATCGCCCTGCCCTCGCTTAAAAATGTGCTTTTTAGATTTAAGTTTGCATCTTCATTTACGCCAACTGTGACGATGGCTGGCGTTGGATAGACGCTCACGCCATCTGTGTCGTTATAAAGGCTCACGTTGCCACTCACGACTGGTGTATTTAGCTCACGGCAAGCCTCTTTTATGCCTTCACATCCCTCTTTAAACTGCCACATTACCTCTGGATTTTGCGGGTTGCCATAGTTTAGGCAGTCGGTGATCGCAAGTGGCATAGCGCCACTCATCGCTACTTTTCTGCCAGCCGCCGCAACGGCTCTTGCAGCACCAATTTTAGGATCAACAAAATTTGCTCTAGGATCGCACTGAGCAGCCATAGAGACGGCCTTTTTAGTGCCTTTTACTCTGATACTTGCAGCACCTAAGTGACCAGGCTGTTTTATGGTATTTGTCTGGATATTTGCGTCGTATTGGTCGTAGATAAAGCTTTTATTTAGCACTTCTGGCTCTTTTAAAAGCTTGAAAAATGCCGTTTTGTTATCAACATTATTTGGAATTTCTAAATTTACTATCTCATCAAGATATTTTGGACGTGCAACTGGGCGATCAAGCACCGGAGCTGCCTCACTAAGTGGTCCGATAGGGATTTCGCCTGCTAGCTCGCCATGCCAGTAAAGCTGCATCACGCCGCTACTTGTGACCTCACCGATGATCTCAGCATCAAGATCCCATTTTCTAAAAATTTCAAGCACTTTTTGCTCATAGCCTTTTTTGGCGCATATTAGCATGCGCTCTTGAGACTCGCTTAGCATTAGCTCATAAGGTGTCATGCCAGTTTCGCGCATCGGCACGCGGTCTAGATACATCTTCATGCCGCTGCCACTTCTGCCTGCCATCTCAAAGCTAGAGCTTGTTAGTCCTGCTGCGCCCATATCTTGGATGCCAATGATGTAGTCTTTTTTAAAGAGCTCCAAGCAAGCTTCCATAAGCAGCTTCTCAGCAAATGGATCGCCCACTTGCACCGTTGGACGAAGTGATTTGTTCTCGTCATTAAAGCTATCACTAGCCATGACAGCACCGCCAAGGCCGTCTCTGCCGGTCTTTGACCCCACGTAGATAACTGGGTTGCCAACACCTTCAGCCTTGCCGTAAAAAATTTCATCACTCTTACAAAGGCCAAGTGCAAAGGCATTGATTAGGATGTTGCCATTAAAACTAGGATCAAATGTGGTTTCACCGCCAACTGTTGGAATACCCATGCAGTTGCCGTAGTGACCGATGCCCGCAACACTTCCTTTTAGTAGATATCTATGCTTTTTGGCTAGCTCGCCATCGCCTCTTATCTCACCAAAACGAAGTGAGTTCATGTTTGCAACAACTCTTGCGCCCATCGTAAAGACATCTCTTAAAATTCCACCAACACCGGTTGCAGCGCCCTGAAACGGCTCGATAAAGCTTGGGTGGTTGTGACTCTCCATCTTAAACACAGCTGCGATCCCGTCGCCAACGTCGATGACACCAGCATTTTCGCCAGGTCCTTGAATGACCCAGGGCGCCTTTGTCGGAAAGCCGTTTAGGTATTTTTTACTTGATTTATAGCTGCAGTGCTCGCTCCACATCGCTGAAAATATGCCAAGCTCGAGCAAATTTGGCTCTCTGCCTAGGATTTTTAAGATCTCTTCATACTCTTGATCGCTGATTTTATGTGCTTGTATGGTAGCTTTATCCATTGATGTAACCTTTTAAGAATTTTAAGCCATTTTACAATCTTGCTTATAAAAAGTTACTAAAAAGCCTTTTGAAATTTAGCAGAATAAAGCATTATTGAGAGAAATTTGCCTACTTTGATAAGGCCTTTTTATATTAGCATTTTTAAAATTTATACCAGCGCTTTATTTTTGCTAGCATAGTAATAAAAAGTGGCAAAATTTTCAAAACTAGCTCGTAGCTATTTTATTGCCACTTTTATTTATATTTGCGGTTTTGTTTCTAATTTAAATTTCTATTTTGTATTTTTAAAAACTTTTTCAAGATGCGCTTCGTACTCTTTTAGATCTCTTGGCACATCTGGCATCTTGATAACATCGTAGCAGACAAAATATGGAAGCGGCCTCATGCCTAAAAACTCATTTGCCTTTCTAAAATGAAAATAAACCCCATCGATCCCGCGCGCATCAAAAAACTCGCTTGGATCGCTAAATGTCTCGGCTGGAGCGTTCCAAGTAAGGCTTAGCATAAATTTCTTGCCATTTAACAAGCCACCCTTGCCGTAGTTTTTCGTAGGATCGACCCTATGCCTGCCATCACTCGTATAAAGCTTGCCGTGGCCTGCGGTAAAGACCTCGTCGATATATTTTTTAACTATCCAAGGCTCACCCATCCACCAAGCTGGCATCTGCCAAACTACCGCATCCATCCAGATAAATTTCTCGACTTCAGCCTCTATATCATAGCCATGATCTATTGTAGTTTGCTTTATCTCGTGACTCATTTTTGCGAGCTTCTCGCATGCAAGGTCGTGAAGTGTTTGATTTAGTCTGCCATCTGAGTGGGCAAATTTTTTACCACCATTTATAAGTAAAATTTTCATTGTATCTCCTTTAAAAAACGAAATTTTTAACCAAAAAAACTATCATTTTCCTAAACAAAAATGGCTAAACATCTCGTCTAAAATTTCACTTCTCTCAAATGGCTTTGTGATGCTTGCAAGCGCCTTTATCGCACTATTTAGCTCATAAGCAAAAATTTCTAGCTCCTCTTCACTAAGCCTCAAAAACGCTCTTTTTAAAGCCTCACTCGCCTCTTTACAGCTTAAAATTTGGCGGTTTGAGCTTAGCATGATCTCGTCAGTATCTTGTGTCTTGAGGTAGCTCTCAAGCTCTTTTAAAACTACGCTCGTATCGGTTTTTGCTGAAATTTTGATAGCGCCTTCTAGCTCTATGTCAAATTTAAACACTAGATCGCTTTTGTTTAGGATAAAAAAGGCTTTTTTATTTGAGTTTGAAACGAGATTAATTATCTCTTTGTCTTGCTCATCGCTTGGATTTGAGCCGTCAAAGACAGCCAGGATAATGTCAGCTTCGTTTATGGCAGAGATTGAGTAGTTTATGCCGATTTGCTCGATCCTTCCAGCATTTTTTCTTATGCCAGCGGTATCTATTATACGAACCAAATGTGAACCTATCTTAAAATTTTCTTCTATTCTATCTCTGGTCGTGCCTGCTTCATCACTTACAATCGCTCTCTCGTAAGCCAAAAATGAGTTTAAAATAGAGCTTTTGCCAACATTTGGCTTACCAACGATGGCGATCTTAAAGCCATCAATTAGCCCTCTTCTTTGCTCACTAAGTGTGGCTATGCGCTCTAGTTTCTCACTATTTTTTAAAAGCATCTGTTTGGTCTGCTCTAGTAAATTTGCAGGCAAATCATCATCAGCATAGTCAATCATCGTCTCCACAAAGGCAAGAGTTTTGACCACTTCGCTTCTGATCTCGCCTACAAATTTACTAAGATCGCCTTGCATTTGGCGGGTTAAAATTTTAGCAGCGATCTCACTTTTTGAAGTGATAAGCCCTTGCATCGCCTCTGCTTTTGTTAGATCCATCTTGCCATTTAAAAATGCTCGCTTGCTAAACTCTCCAGGCATAGCAAGCCTTGCACCAGCTTTAATTAGTTCGTTTAAAATTCTTTCACTAACTACGATACCACCATGAGTTTGAAACTCGACGATATCCTCACCAGTAAAGCTTGCTGGGCCTTTAAAATATATAACGATAGCTTCGTCTAAAATTTCATCATCAAGGGAGTAAATTTTAGCTAGTTTTGCGTATCTTGGCTCTAAATTTGAAAGTTTAAGCAGTTTTAAAGAGGTGGCTAGGGCGTCCATGCCGCTAAGCCTTACGATAGAAACTGAGCCGATGCCATAAGCTGTGGCAAGGGCTGCAATGGTCTCACTCATTTTTTGAAAAAGTCATTTACAACGACAAATTTACCGTCATTGCCGCTTTTTATGCCGACATATTTATCTGGAAATTTCTCGCGTAGCTTCTCAAGTGCGATCTTAACCAAAACCCCATCAAGTGGCTTCGTTTGGGCTCTACCGCTATTTTGCACACGCTCGATCACGCCATTTAGATACTGATCCATCATCGCTTCTTGATTTTGTAAAAATTGTGCGATCTCAAGGCGGATAGCAAGGTTGTATTTTGAGTTTAACCAGTTATAAAGCATGTAAGATATCGCTTTATATCTATAACCTTCTTTACCTATAAGTAGAGCCGCGTCAGCTCCATCAAGCTCTATAAGTACGGTTTCATCGTCAAATTTGCTAACTTCAATTTTACTAATATCAAAACAACTTGCCTTAAAAAGACGGTTCATGCCATCTTTGATCTCAGGTAAAATTTTATCAAAGTCGATTGCTGCTTTTTCTTTTTTTTCTTTTTGTAAAGCTTGAGCTGCACTCTCTTCATCAGTTTGGTTAAAATTTTCAATAATAGAATTATCTAAAATATTTTTAGGAGTATTTTTACCAGCTTGTGGCTCCTTTATTTCTTTTGGCTCATCAAGTCTCTTTATCACATATCCTGGTTCAGCCTCTTCTTCACTCTTTTGAGCAAATGCATCTTTAGCTAGAGCTTCATTTTTTTCACTTAAATTTGACTTTTCATTTTTATGCTCTTTTTGATCAAATTTAGTTTCGCTTTTTTCATCTCTATGTTTTTTAGGGCCTCGCTTTTTATCACTATGATCGTGTTTTTTAGCTTGCTTTTTATCTTCTTTTATAGCCTCGTTCTCATCATTTTTTTTAGCAAAATTTCTATCATTTTTTGGTTTATGTTGTGGTTTTGGCTGATTTTCTAAATTTGCTTCAATGATCGCACTTCTTTTAAAAAATCCAAAAAAACCACTGCTTGGATGCTGTAAAACTTTTATATCAAGCTGGGTTACTGAGCAGTTAAGCTTCTCAGCTGCCTTTTGAAATGCCTCTTGAAGGGTATTTGCTTCTATTTTCATTAAGCCTTTACCTCCGCAGCTTTTTTATGTTTTTCAAAAAGTTTATTTACAAACACTTGCTGAACAACCGAGCAAACGTTATTTACAAACCAGTAAAGTGTAAGACCGGCTGGGAATGTCACGAAGAAAAATGTAAATATAAGAGGTAAAAATTTCATCACCTTTTCTTGCATAGGATCAGTAAAAGTTGTTGGTGTAAGCTTTTGCTGTAAAAACATCGTTAGACCCATCAAAATAGGCAATACAAAATATGGATCCATTACTGAAAGATCGTGTATCCAAAGTATCCAAGAAGCACCTTTTAACTCGATCGCATTTAATAAGACGCGGTAGATCGCAAAAAATACCGGAATCTGAAGCAAGATTGGCAAGCATCCACCCATTGGATTTGCGCCATGCTTTTTATAAAGCTCCATCATATGAACTTGCATTTTTTGCTTATCATCTTTATATTTTGTCTGAAGCTCTTTTACCTTTGGAGCAAGCTCTTTTAGCTTATTCATCGATAGCATGCCCTTATATGTAAGTGGGAATAAAACTATCCTTATGACAAGCGTTAATACAACTATCGCCCAACCCCAGTTGCCAATGTAGTTATGCAAGAAATTTAAAAATGCAAACATCGGTTTTGCTATAAATGTAAACCAACCATACTCAATAACATCATTTAATCTCTCGTCCATTGAGCTTAAAATTTTATGCTCTTTTGGTCCGATATATGCACCTAATTTTAAATTATCATTTGCCTTTACAAAAAGAATAGGATTATTGTTAGAATCTTTGTCTACGGCTACTTCAAATGGCTTTTCAAATGAGTAAAATAGAGTTGTATAGTATCTATCAGAGGCGGCTGCTATTGTGGTATTTGCATAGTTTTTAACCTCTTTGGCGTCACCATCTTCTATAATATTTAGGCTATCATCTGCATTTCTAAGCATAACGCCATGAACTGTGTAGCTATCTACTGCGATGTTTGGCCTAAAGCCAGGAGTGATGAAATAATCAACATTTTTACTTAAATTTACTTCAACTTCATATCTACCATTTGGGTAAAATTTGATATTTTTTGTAATCGTAACGCCATCTAAATTTTGAGTAAGTTTTATGGTTCTAGGCTCTCTGCTGGCATCTATCTCGCTAGCGTCACTGCTATATGCAACCTTAAAGGCATCAGTATTTAAAGTACTATCGTTAAATCTAAGCTCAAGTGGCAATGGATTTTGCGAAACAAGCTCGATTTTGTTGCCATCTTCTGTTTTATATTTCTCTTCAGTTAGATAGAATTTTGAAATTCTTCCTAGCTTATCTATTTTTGCTTCGTAGCTTTGACCTTTAATAGTAGCGATTATCTCATTTGAAGCTAAATTTTCATTTGATTTTGGTGTATTTTGATTTGTATTTGGAGCTTTATTTTGATCTATTGCTTGAGACATTGTAGTTTGGTTTTGCTCAGGCACCACTCTTTTTGGCATAAAAAAATCATACACTATAAAAAAAACAATAGATAAAAGCGCTGCAAGAAGCAACCTTTTTTGCATAGACATCTGTTCCATTTTATTTTTTTTCCTTTAATTTATCTAATACTTTTACGACATAAAATTTACTATTCTGACAAGGGACAAACCAAAAATTTACATTTCTGGTATCACTTTTTTGAAATATAAAACATAAGTTAAATTTTTTGTAGATGATTGGGTAGTTGATACCGCCTTTAAAAAGCTGATTACATTTTAAAATTCGCATGAAGGTTGCAAAAAAAGCAGAAAAAAAACTATTTGTTTGAAATTCCCAAATCGCGTATTGTGAACAAGTCGGGTAATAGCGACAGCTTTTTGGTAGAAGTATGGAAATATATTTTTGATAAAAAGCGATAGCTTTAATCGCAATTTTTTTCATTTTAAACATCCCATTTTTTTTGTAGACCAACTTAAATTTTTACAAATTTTTTCAAATGAAATCTCTGTAATTCCATTTTTTGCGATCATAATATATGTGCCATCTTTTAATTCACTAGAAATGTTAAAAAAAGCGGCTCTCAAAAGTCTTTTAGCTCTATTTCTAACTACCGCTTTTCCTACTTTTTTACTAGCAACTACTGCTATTTTTTTTTCATTTGTTGGTTTATAAAAAACAATGCAAGCATCACAATGCCACTTGCTAGCCTCTTTATAAACTTGAGAGAATTCTTTTGAGCCGCTTAACGACTCAAAACCAGCTAAGCAGCCAATCTTTTTCTACCTTTGGCACGTCTAGCGTTTATTACTTTTCGGCCATTTTTAGTTTTCATTCTTAAGCGAAAGCCATGAGTGCGTTTTTTAGGGGTTTTATGAGGTTGATAAGTCCTTTTCATTTCTATCCTTAAAGTTAATATAAAAAGTGGGATTTTATCAAAGCAATACTTAAATTCCTTTGAATAACTTAGCTTAAAAAGCCACAACTCAAACTTTAAGCAAATCAAGTTATAATCCAAAAATGAATTTTAATAAAGACAATAGGCTTTTAAAAAAATTATTTTTCTTAAAACAAATTGGATATAAGTTTATTGATAAAAATTTTCTTAGTCTAAGCAATTATCATGATTACAACAATATTGATGAGCTAAACCGCGAAGTAAAAAAATGTTCTCTTTGCTCTTTGCGAAATAGCTCAAAAGGCGTAACAGCTGGCATCGGCAATGAAAATAGCAAAATCATGTTTATATTATTTTCTAAAAAAAATGATTCTTATGAAAATAACAGTAAAAAATTTTTAGAAAATGCCATAAAAAATAGTTTAAATTTAGATATAAAAGAAATTTATGTAAGTTCTCTACTTCGGTGCGAAATTTCACAAAGTGATGATAAAAGTCCGATTTTAAACCGTTCTATCGAACTTTGTCGTCCTTATTTGTTTGAAGAGATTAGACTGATAAAACCAAAGATAATAGTGACTTTAGGAGAGAAAGCTTTTATGCATTTATATCCAAATTTATTGTTAAAAGGCGGATTTTCAAGTATAAGAGGTAGTATTTTAAAAAATGAAGACAGTCTTATTTTACCAACGTTTTCACCAGAGTGGATAAGCAAAAATCCTAGTTTTGAAAATATTTTTATAGATGATTTAAGAAAGATCAAAGGAGTGATATGAGAAAAATTTTACTTTTTTTAGCCATTTTTTCAACTATTTTTGCATCGCAAGATGAGATAAATTTTGAGAGTAATGTTACAAAAAACCAAAGTCTATCAAGCATACCTCCAGCAAAGATTACTTATATAAATTTAGAACCAGAATTTTGTGATAATGCCTGCTTAAATGAGCTTATTAAGGCTGATTTGCTGGCTAGCTTTATGGCGAGATTTGAGCCAGCAAAAATAGATGATAACACTCTTTTAGAGCTTTATATCTCTCTTGGTGGTGAAGCTATTTTAAAAGTTAATAAAAGCGGCAAAATCGCTGTAATCATCCCACAAAAGATTATAAAATCTTATGCAAATGTTGTATCAAATGCGGTCTTAAGCTATGTCTTAAAGCAAGATGCGGATATCGAGATCAAATTTATAAATAGCAACGATGAAAGCCCACAAAGTCTTACCAATGCTATGCAAACGGCTAGAGCCCAAGACTTTAATTATTTTATCGCAGCCCTTACATCAAATGGTGCAAACATTATAAATTCGCTAGTTCTATCAAATGAGCTTATCTACATTCCAAGCGTTCATAGCTCTTTTATCATAAATCCAAAACCAAATTTGATCTTTGGTGGCATTGATTATAAAGACCAAATTTCAGCTTTGCTAGCTTACTCGAACGAAAAGATAGTTGCATTTGACGATGGTAGTTCATTAGGGCAAAAGCTAAATGAATATGTCCGCATGCAAAGTAGCGATTATCATGAAGCCTCTATCGTAGGCAAAGATATAAATTTAAACGATACTTTAAGTAAAAAATCTAAGTTTGATAATGCAAGTATATTTTTAAACATCCCAATCGTCAAAGCTTCTCTTGTAGCAACGCAGATGAGGGGCTTTGAGATAAAACCATACGCACTTTTAAGCACACAGATAAATTTTTTACCAAATATCTTTAATGCCATCGCACAAAGAGATAGACAAAATCTTTTCATTGCAAACTCATTAAATCCTATTAACGACTTATTTTTGGGGCTTGGTGATCTTTTTGATGTAGATTTTAGATATTCGCAAATCGGCTATTCAAGTGCTTTTGGTGCCGAGTATATATATACAAATTTTATAGATAAAAGTGCTGATAGAATTTTTACCGAAAGAGTTGAAAACTCACAAGTTTTATATGGAGTTAAAATTTATAACGCAAAAGGCGACCACTTTGACGAAGCAAATCAAGAAATTTTGCTCAATTAAAATAGCTCAATGTAAAAGCACAAAGTGGCTAAAGTTAAATTTCTAAACTTAGCCACGATCTAAAATTTAGAATTCTCCAAAAATTTCTTTATCTCATCATTTATCTTTGCAAGTCTCTCTTCTTTCATAAAGGCTAACGTAATCGTCGCTCTAAAAAGTAGTTTTTCGGCATTTTTGTCATCAAATTTATAAATTTCTTGCTCCAAAACAAGACTAGCTTTTTTAATCTCCAATACCTTGCTTCGCACAAAAATTTCATCTCCAAGCACAGCAGAAGCTATAAATTTAGCCTCCAGCGACGAAACTACAAAGTATCCGCCCTCTTTTGTAAAATCTAGCCCAGCCTGAAAAAATGCTTCACTTCTGGCTCGCTCACAAAATTTAATGTAGTTTGTATGATAGACTATGCCACCAGCATCGGTATCTTCGTAGTAGATTCGTATTTTCACAGCCACTCCTTAGGCTTTTAGATTAAGGCACATTTTACTGATTTTTCTTAAAAGACCCATTATATCCGCCTCTTTTTCCTCGCGTGCTTTTAAATTTCGCTCGTGAGCGCTACTAAAATCATAATTTACGTTTGCGTTAAATCCGTTTACGCCGCTTATCATATTAATCCTTTTAAGCCTTTATATCCACGCTCTTAGCGTTAAATTTCATTATCGCCTCGAGTTCTTCTAAATTTTTTCTAGTATTTTGCTCTAGCTCTTTGTCGTATTTTCTGTTTTTATCCAGCATCTTTTGTGTTCGCTTTTCTTGCCTGGTTAGCTTTTCTAGGCGTTTTTGTGCCTCTTTCATATCCTCTTGCATTATTTCAAAGAGGCTTTTTGATTCTTTGCCGTCGGAAGTTATGTTAGAGTTGCCGCTTAAGGCAGTGCTACCGGGTAAAAGCGACTCTTGCATTTTTTGAAACGTTAGTACATATTCTCGGTAATCCTTGCTAAGCCCGTCAAGCTCGCTTCCTTTGATACCGTAGATATTGCGCGAATCAATAAAAGCGTCCAGCTTTTGTCTGTATTCTTTGCCGCTTATGCTTTTGTCATAACCTTGCATCTTGCCCCAAACCGTAGTTTCGCCCTCTAGTACGTCTAAATTTGAGTTTATTACGGCTGCTATCAAGCCTCCTTTGGTTATACTACCGTCAGGATTAGTGTATCTTTCGCCGTGAGGATTTATAAACACGCTCACATTTTCGCTCTCTTTACCGCCGTTATTGTTATCAAAGATATTGGTTGACGGCTTATATTGCGGCGTTGTTGTTAACGCATGATATGAGCTATTAAAAAATAGCGTTTCCATGTTGGTTTTCCCAGACTTATCGTCAAAGGCGCTACGTGCCGACGCATAGTCGTAGATGTTTTTATTTACTTTAGTTACTTTTAGACTTGATTTTTCGTACTCGTATCCTTGAGGAAATTTGGCGAGGTCTTCTTTGTTAAAACTTTCTTTGGAATTTAAAACGTCCTCGCCGACTACTTGGGATAAAATTTTATATGCATTGCCGACTGTTTTTGCTATGTCGATTTTTGAAAACATTTTATTAAATGCGATCGCTTTATCATTTACGTTCACGAGAGATTTTAAGGTATCAGAGTGGATTTTGTAGTCCTTTGGGATACCTGCGGCTTCGTTAAATTCGAACGTAAAATATCCGTCCGCACCTACTTTATAGCCTAAAACTTCGTTAAATTTGTGCTCGACCGTATCCGGCTGCGAGATTTCATTTTTATATATGATTTGACTCTTTATGCTATGTTTTTCATTTAGTTGAAAATTTTTAGCGACACTAGAAAATCCGCCGATACCGCTTAACATCATAAATCCTTTTAAAATTTGGTTTTAAGCTACATCGGCAAAATTGAGAAAATATCTAGTAAAAATAATAAAAACTATCAAAAAACCATACAAAATTTCTATGCCGAAAGTTAAAATTACTCGCGCATCTTCCTCGCCGCTAGATCACACTTAGCGCCGCGAGTTATCATCAAGGACTGATCGTAAAATAAAATAAGCACCACCGAAACGCCCACGCCAAGGGCTAGCGAGACCGTCGTAGTCGTGATTGCGTTATCGAAAAATATGATTAGATATTCGTTTTTCTTAGCGATATTAGGCTCGTTTAGAAACGAAAATAGCGCCAAAATGCCCTTGTACGCGTAGACTCCCGGTACCATCGGCAAAAGCGCCGGAAATGCGATGATCTCGGCGGGCACCTTTAGCCGTTTAGCAAAGAGCATACCTAAAATCCCGCTTAAAAATGATACTATGAGAGTGGCGACGCTAATGTTAAAAAATCCCATCTGCATGATCCAAAAGCGGCTAGCGTGCGCAAACGCCGCAAGCAGCGCGCAAAATGCGAGAGTCCTTTTGGGCGGCGAGCTAGCGTAGGCAAAGCCAAGCCCAGCCACCGCCGCAAAAGCGCCGTCTATAAGAGTCGCGGTAAAAAGCTCAAACATGTAAAATCTCCGCATTGCTAAGCGAGAGTGTGATATAGACGCCCACTGCTATGCAAAGTATCAAGATGCCCGTGCTCACGGCCCTGCTGATGCCTACAAGCGTGTTGTCGTTTATGATATCAAAGACCGAGTTTATGAGAAAAACGCCCGGCATCAAAAATAGTATCGACGAGCCGATCGCCACGTCGCTAGTGTGCGTAAAGCCGTAAAATACGCCAAGATAGGCGATAAACGAGACGACGAACGAGACTAGGACGTACTGGATTTTTAAATTTACGCCAATTTTAGCAAGCGCAAATCTAAGGCTATACCCCACGAGCGTCGCAAAAAATACGCATACGACCGAGCCCGCGTCGCCGCCAAAAAGCTTGCAAAACGCCGCATTTGCAAGGCTTATTAAAATAAGCGAGCTTGCAAATTTATTCGCCCCTATGCGCATGACGCCCTCAAACTGCTCTTTTGCCTCATCTAAGCTTAAATTTTCATCCAAAATCCGCCAACTAAGCGATGAAAGCTCGGAAATACGGTTAAAGCTCACATAACCAAACGGGATCTTTTTCACGTAGGTTCGGCGTAGGGAGTTGTCGGCCGAGTCCATGACGCTAATGGTAAAATACTTCACAAAAATCGTCACGCTAATATCGTAGCCGTAGTGTCTAGCTATGCGGTCTACACACTTTTCTACGCGTGCGGTGTAGGTGCCAGCACTCACCATCGCCGCCGTGTATTCGGCTAGAAAATTTGTTAAAACTTGAATATCAGGCTTTGCATTCATTTTGGCTAATCTTAAATTTCACAAAAAATAAAATGATTTGCAAAACAAGCATGATTTTCATCACATATTCACTCGCACTATGCATTTTGGCAAATTCAGCCGTCTGTGTCGCATCGACCCCCAAATTTTGAGCGTAAACTATAAAAGGCGTAAAGAAAAATACAAAGCTCAAAGCTAAAGCCAAATTTAAAAAAGCAAGCATTAACATGCTAAATTTTAGTGAAAAAATAAGCTTTTTTCTAAGATCAAATAGCTCGCTAATCATTATAACTATGCTTATAAAAAGCAAAATATAATTAAATTTCAAAAATATCTTTGTCATCATTTGACCACTCATAAAATGCGTAAGTACGCCATCTCCTATGATGCTTTGTGGGAAAAATATGACTGGCGCCACCAAGATACCAAGCGTTAGCTCAGCTCCTATAAGTACTGCCAAAAGCAAAAAATAAACTCCTCTCAAACTCTCTCCTTTATATTTTTAACTTCGCGCAAAAGCCTCTATCAAAGCCAGCCAAATCTTTGTAAAAACTATACTCAAAACCATTGGCCTCTAAGAATTTTTGCATACTTGCTTTTTGATCGTACCCCATCTCACAAGCAACGTTTTTGATATTACGATCTTTGGTTATGAGAATAATATCTTTTAAAATTTCATCTCCTACTTCGCCTCCAAAGAGCGCACTTTCTGGCTCATTTAGTACAAATTTACTAAGTTTATAGCTTCTTGCAATATATGGCGGATTTGAAACCAAAATATCAATATCTTCTAAAATTTCATCCACATAAGAGCAGTTTAAAAATTTGATCCTCCCGCCTACATCAAATTTATCTGCATTTTTTTTAGCAAGCATCAAAGCTTTTTCATTGATGTCTGTCGCTACGATATTTGCATTTGTTTTTAGAGCTAGCATGATACTAATAATTCCACTTCCTGTGCCTATTTCTGCGATCTTTGGTTCATTATATTCGCGTGAGATTTCTATTACTTTATCCACTAAAATTTCTGTTTCAGGTCTTGGGATAAGCACTCCGCTTTCCACGTAAAAATCAAGCCCATAAAAGCTAGCTTTACCAGTTATATATTCAAGAGGCTCGTAGTTTTCATACCTTTTAACTAGAGCAAAATAGCCGCTTTCATCAAATTCATTTTTTTGATTTAAAAATATCCATTCAATGCTTACATCAAGATAGTTCATAAGCAAAATTTTAGCTACTCTGCTTGGATTTTGGCAAAGTGAGCTTAGTCTTAAACTAGCCTCTTTAAGAGCCTCTTCAATTTTCATTTTCCAGCTCGTTTATACGCTCAAAGAGGCTTGGGTGCGAGTGATAGACGAACGCGTAGAGCGGATGGGCCTTTGGGAAGGCCTTGTTTTCGGAGCCTAGTTTTTTTAGCGCGCTTATCATGTCGGCTTTGTTTGAGACGTCGCCTGCGAATTTATCGGCGCCGAATTCATTCGCGCGGCTAAAATACGAGCTCACCGGCGAAAATAAAAACCCGAAAATCGGCGAAAAAAGTAGCAAAAACACGATCGTTCCGCCGCCTCCGCTATGAAGCCCAAGCGCTTGATACGCCGCGTCTGGGATATTGCCGAATATCAAAAACATCGCAAAAAGCATAACCGCGCTTAGAGCGATCATTTTTAGGATATCTTTGTGCTTAAAGTGCCCCAGCTCATGCCCTAAAACGGCGATTATCTCATCTAAACTTAGTTTTTTAACGAGCGTGTCGAAAAGCACCACGCGTTTAGTCGCGCCAAGGCCACCGAAATAGGCGTTTAAGCGGTTATCGCGCTTGCTAGCGTCTATCGTAAAAACGCCGCTACTTTTAAACCCGCACTGCGCCAAAAGCCCTTCTATACGGCTTTTTAGCTCGCCATCTTCTAGCGGCTGCATTTTGTTAAAAATTGGTGCGATGAGCGTCGGATAGATGAGATTTATAACAAGCGCGACCGCGAAGCTAAGCAAAAACGCCCAAAACCACCAAAAATCGCCCAAAAATCTAATGCAAAGCAGTACCAGCCACACAAATAGCGTGCCAAAAACTAGCGTTAGCGCGAGCGTTTTAAGCAGGTCAAGCGCAAAAATTTTAGGCGTTACGTTTGAAAAGCCGAGCCTTTTATCTTTGACGAAGGTTTCGTAGATATTTAGCGGTAGTTCTAGTAGCGACGAAACGAGCAAAAATACCATAACCATAAAGACGTTATCGCCTATATCTCCCGTTTTATAAGCATGCCCCGATATCGCGCCAAGCCCCCAGTACGCCCACATCACAAATATCGCGGCGTGATAGAGAAGGCTTACTATCTCAAATTTTTGATTGCTTATCGCTGCAGCGGCGGCGGTTTCGTATTCATTCTGCTCTAACACGACGGCGGGCTTTTTAGCCTCTGCGCGTATAAAATTTATCTGCAAAATCGCCAAAATCGCCTTTGCGGCGACGTAAAAAAAGTAAATACCGAGTAAAAAATAAAACATATTTTTACGCCCTATTTTAAAAAATTATCGTAAAACGAGCTGATAAAAAGTACCAAAATGATAAACGGTACGACAAATTTTATATACCAAAACCAGATATTTATTAGTTTTGCATGTTTTTCACTACCTTGCAAAATTTCTTTTTTTGCATCATCTTTTAGCACCCAACCTACGAATATTGCACAACCAAATGATGTAAATACAAAAAATATCGTTGCGCTTATTGCATCATATGCATCAAAAATATTCTTACCAAAAATGCTTACGTGACTTAGTATGTTTGTAGCCATCAGCGAAGGTAAATTTCCTAAAATAAATATACCTCCAAGGACTAAAAATATTGCTTTCTTGCGTTTTATCTTAAATTTTTCTTGAAGTGTCGTGATTATTACTTCATATATTGGTAGCGATGTCGTAAGTGCAGCGATCATTAATAGTGTAAAAAATGCCACTGCAAAAAATCCGCCAAAAGGCATATGCGAAAAAACAATTGGTAGTGATTTAAACACCAAACTTGGGCCACTATCTGGCGATACGCCATAGCTAAAAAGAGAAGGAAAAATCATAAATCCTGCAAGCACGGCAATTACCGTATTTAAAATGCCTGTAATGATAGAAATTTTAACCAAACCCTCATCCTTTTTCACAAAGCTAGAAAGAGTGATCATCACACCAAATCCAAGCGAAAGAGCAAAAAATACCTGCCCCAAAACATCAACGAAAAGCTTTAAGTTTATCTTTGAAAAGTTAGGTGTCAAGTAAAATTTTACGCCCTCTATTGCACCATCAAGCGTGATATTTTTAGCGATCATAATAAGCATTAAGATAAAAAGTAGAGGCATTAAAAATTTCGCTGATCGCTCGATACCGCCGACCGCACCTTGTACCAAAATAGCGTAATTAACTAGCACAAAAACAAGCGTTGCAAAGCTGATAGCAAGTGGATTGCTTACAATATTTTGCTCATAAAACGCACTTGTCTCCTCAAAGCTAACTACATGTGAGAGATCAAGCAAGCCAAATGAAATTTGGGCGATATAGTTTAGCACCCAGCCGCCAATAACCATATAGTAAGCCATAATACCAAATGCACCAACAAGCCCCATCCAGCCAACGATCTGCCACTTTTTGCTGATCTTTTTGCCATTTATCGATCCACCAAAAGCATCCACAGCGTTGCATTTTAGGCGTCTGCCGATCGCGTTTTCGGCTAAAATCATAGGAATCCCTATAACAATCATTGCTATGCAAAATATCAAAACATAAGCACCACCGCCGTTTTGCCCGACCAAATACGGAAAACGCCACGTCGCACCAAAGCCGACCGTAGCTCCTGCAACAGCTAAAATGTATGTGAGCCTTGAACTCCAAGATTTTCTATCCATCTTTTTGCCTTTGTGAAAAATAGAGATTATATAAAAAAATTGATTAAATTTTGCTAGCAACAAGCGGTGTTAGGATGCAAGCCCGGTTTTTTGTTAATTTTAAGAATTTTTACGAATAATTTTTCTTTCACGTTTTGTTTTTATGGACAATTTTAGACAACTGCTTAAAAATAAATTTATTAGTGTAAAACACCAAATTCCACATATCCCTCCATCGCAATGAATAATATCCAGCCCTCCTTAGAACAGCAAAAATAGTGATGTTCTGGGATATTTTCAACTACAAATTTTAAAAAATCATAAAAATACTCAGGCGCAAATTTAACTTCTATATTTGTTAAGTTGTCGCCGATGTAGCTTATATCACCACTTAAAATTTTACTTTTGATACTTGGATTTGAGCTGAGAAATTTTTTAATGTCGGTAAATTTTTTATATTCAGCCGTTTTGTAATCTTTTAAATTTTGCAAAACTGGTTTTGAGCCGATAAAGGTCAAATTTTGTTCTATAAACTCCGCTCCATCATTACTCACGCACCAATTTTCACCAAATTTTGACAAAAAAGCGAGCATCTCATCGTCAGCTGAGATTAAATTTGAAACTAAATTTTTCTGGCTCATTTGCCTCCTTTTTTATAAAATTTAGCGAAAATGCCCATAATCCTTTAAAAACAAAGATCGCATAGAAATTAATGATTAAATTTAGGATTGTGAATAATTTTTTATTGCTAATTCGCACATAAAACCGGTTCAGGTTTTAGCTTCACACTTGGAGCTGTTTTGCTAAAGCTTATGAGATCCTCTGTCGTTTGGATACTAAAAGGCAGGCGTGTGAGGCAGACTTTAAAAATTTCAGCTGCTGCTATTGCGTCATTTAACGCTCTGTGGTGGGTATTGTTTATGCCAAGAAGCTCTTTTAGCGAGCCAAGTCCGTATTTTTGCGAAGCGATAGTGCGACGACTAAGATCGATGGTACAAAGCTTTCTATTTAGCAACATGCCAAGGCCGATCTCATTTAGGCTATGAGAGATAAATCCGTAGTCAAAATTTACGTTGTGCGCGATAAATACGCTAGTCCCTAGAAAAATTTTAAACCGCTCAAGCACATTTAGTAAATTTGGAGCGCCAACTAGATCGCTCGCCTTTATGCCAGTTAGCTCGGTGATATTTTCAGGCACCACAGGAGCTGCCACAAAGCTTTCAAAGCGCCCTATTTCGGTGCCATTTTTCATTTTTATTGCACCGATTTCAATGATCTGTCCGCTTGTAGTGCCACCAGTTGTTTCGATATCAACCACGCAAAATTCCTGCTCACTAATATCTCTAAATCTTGTGCCAAGCTCGATCTCATTCTCTTCATTTCTGGTGATATCAAGCCCAAGGGTTCGCCACATATCAAGATCGCGCACGTCAATGAGTGATGAAATTTCTTCTATATCGCCAAATCTTAAAATAAACTCATGATAGCTTAAATTTTGCCTAGCTAAAATTTCTATGCTATTTTCTAAACGCTGTTTTTTTGGTTTCAAAACTCAAGCTTTATGGCGCGGATGGCTTGTTCGTAAGAATTTGATGAGAAGATGTAGTTGCCTGCCACCAAGATGTCAGCTCCAGCCTCTTCAAGATCAGGCGCATTTAGTCCGTTTACGCCGCCGTCTACTTCGATGAGGCACTTGGCGTTTTTACGATCTATGAGCTCTCTTAGTGTCCTTGTTTTTTCAAGCACGACTGGCATAAATTTCTGACCGCCAAAGCCAGGATTTACACTCATTAAAAGCACCATATCGACTTCATCAATGATATGCTCGATCGCACTAACTGGCGTATGCGGATTTAGCACGATGCCAGGGCCAACGTCATTTTTCCTGATGTGATCAATGAGTCTCATTGGGTGCTTCTCTTCTTCGATGTGAAAGGTTAGAAATTTTGGCTTTAGCGGCAAGAAAAGGTCGGCAAAAAACGAGTTATTTTCAACCATCAAATGTATATCAAGTGGCTTTGTAGCTGCCTTTGCAACGGCATTTACCACAACTGGTCCGATGGTTAAATTTGGCACAAAATGCCCATCCATAACATCAACATGCACCAGATCGCACCCAGCCTCGCAAATGGCTCTTATCTCAGCTGCCAAATTTCCAAAATCAGCCGATAAAATACTAGGTGCAACGTACATTTTTTCTCCTTATTTAGTTACAAATATAAAGCCAATTTCGTCATCTTTTGCATCTAGCCTATTCATAATACCTATACTATTGTGATCAAAAAAAACATCATCAGATAAAATTTTAGGCAAGCTAACTTTTGCTTTTATGCCTTTTTGCCAAAGATGAGTCAAAAATTTATCTGTAATGATACTAAAAATTTGAGAATATCCACTTAAATAATCATTTGAATCATCGCCTTCAGGCATAAAAATAGAGCAAATTTTGTCTAATTTATCTTTTTTTACTCCAAATAGCACTCTTGCGTAAATATCACCATAATACTGAACACAAATGCGCAAGTAATCGCACTCATCCTCTATGTCAAGCGCACTAACCTTGGTATCAACACACAAAATTTCTTCTTCTGCTAACTGTGAGATAATTTTGCTCGCAATTTGCGTCACATAAGATGAAATTTGAGCAACGCTCTTGTTGATATCTACTGGCTCTGCATCAAAGTCTCTTTTTTTAAGATAAAAAATAGTGTCGTCTTTGTAAAAGTCATTTAAATTTTTATAGATAAATATATTTGCATCTTTAAGGTACGTTACTAATTCAATAGATAAATTTGCTTCGTTTATGCCACAAAGCGAAATAAATGCACCTGATCTTTTGCTAATGCTAGCAAGTTTGATTAGAAATTTTGCGCCTCTTATATTTAAAGCACCAGAAATATTTACCCATAAAAGAAAAAATTTATATCCGATTTTTAGCATAATATCATGAGCTGGCATATCAAAATCTTCAATAAAATCTGAGTCCATAAAACTTTTTATGGCATAAACAACGACACCATCTTTTATAAAAGTATCTATCTGATTTTGTCTTAATCTCACATGATTTAGCTGTGACACTGCATAACTATATAAATTCTTTTTTTTATTAAACTCGATCGCATCTCTAGCCTCAACCACATCAAATGAGCGATTTTTTAGGTAATTAGCTAAATAGTGCTTGTACTGCTCAGTCGAGTTGTAAATAAATACTTTGCCATTTGCATTGTTTAGAAATTTGTTTAAAAACAAGCTTGCGATATTTTCACTTTCAAACATTGAAATATTTAAAATATTCTTAACTGTTCTCATCATCAATTCATAAAAAATTTCATTGTAATCGCAAATCGCAAATACCACGCCAAACTTTTGCGCTTCTTCACTTAAATTTTCAATTACTCTACCAAGCCAAATAGGGCTAAAAAATGTAACATTTTTTAGTGAAAGCAATATAGCACTGATATCACGCGATGAAATTTGGTTTATATATTTTTCACTTAATTTTAATGGAACATTCTCTGCTTCCAAAAAACCAAAAGGCCTTATAATTGCCATAGAACCATTAAAAGTTAATTTCATTTTTGCAGAGCTTTTTTAATAAATATAATGGTTTGCATCTCTGGATAAACATTGATATCTAAAATTTTATCAACTCCAAAATCATAAAATTCAGGCCTGCTGGACTCATAAGAGAGCAAAATCTCAAAAAAGCAAAGCATCTCTTTATCAATCTTGCTTAATGATTGCTTACTCATATTCATTGCTTTTAAAAAAATATCCCAAAGACTAAAGCCATATTTTTTTTGCAAAATTTTATTATAGCTTACGTCAGAATACGAAATAACATCTGACATGCAAGATGGATATTTTGAAAATAAATTCTCACACACTATAATACAGGCCATAGAATACGGAGCAAGTGATAAATAGTTATAGTGCTTTTCTTTAAAAGAATTTAATATCTTTAGCCAATCTGATAAAATTTTAGCATTAAGCTCGATTAAATCAACGATTTTAAAATTAAATACCTTATAAATTTTTGGGGATTTTAAAAATATAAAATAAGAAAGCACTATCGCTCTAAAAGTATCAATGCCAAGCATATTTGCTATTACTACCAAATCGTTGCCATCATAAGGAATATCAAATTTTGCACGTTTAAAAATGGAGTTAAAGTAAGTTTTAAAAGATGCTATATTTTGTAAAGTAGTAACTGCCTCAGTTAGATTACCAGCTAATAAAAAACGCTCGACCTTTTCAAAAAGAGTTGGCATCTGCAAAACAAAATCAACATTTTTTTCGATCAACTCTTTACTAAGCATTTTGTATCACTCAAGATTTCTAAATATTTTTGCTATTTATAATTATAGGCAAAGGTGTTATTTTATCTAGATTATTAATAAAAATCAATTCTTTTAAAAAAGAATCTATTTAAGCATTACTTTTGTTTGTTTTAGATAAAATAAGCAGAAATTTTTGTTTATAAGGAAAAAAAATGTCAAAAAGATGTGCGATAACAGGCAAAGGACCGATGATAGGCAACAATGTGAGCCACGCTAACAATAAAACTAAAAGAAGATTCTTGCCAAATCTTAGAACGATTCGCGTTACGCTAGAAGATGGTACTACAAGAAAGATAAAAGTTGCTGCTTCTACTCTAAGAACGATGAAGAAACAATCAAACTAAGAATATAAAATGAAGAGGAATTTATGTCTTTTCTCTCAAGACTTTTAAAATTCCTCAACTGGTCAAACTCTACAAAACCAGAAATAAGCCTAGATACTGAGCTTTATGAACAATTAAAACCTTTTAGATTTCCACTAATTTCAGTCGTATTACTGTTACTTTTTGGAACATTAGGTTATATCTTAATAGATAATTTCTCGCTAATAGATGCCTTTTACCAAGCTGGCATGACTTTTACAACAGTTGGTTTTACCGAAGTTGCTCCAATAACTCCAAAGGGCAGAATTTTTACTATCACGTTTATACTTATTGGTTTTATTATATTTACACTATCGATCGGTATTGTGGTTGAGGTTTTAAAAAGAGGTACATTAATTAGCATTTTAAAGGAACGACGCATGCTTTATAGGATCGCAAGACTAAAGAATCACTTCGTTATTTGTTATCACAATCTATACACAATCGAACTTAGTGCTCAATTTCGCGAAAATCATATACCTTTTGTAGTGGTCGATGATAGAGAAGATATCGCAGAGCTAGCCCAAATTTACAAATATCCATATTTTATAAAAGCTCAGCCACACACACAAATTGCCTTTTTAAAAACACATCTATCAAGCGCAAAAGGTCTTATAACTCTTAGCTCAAATATTGCTGATAACATCGCCCTTATAGCATCTGTAAGACTTTATGAAAAAGAGATAGGTCGCAGAAAGCCTTATCATATCATCACAAATGCAGAGACAGAAGACGATACACAAAGATTAAAAAAATTAGGCGCTGACAATGTAGTGAGCCCATCTCGTCTGGTTGCACAACGCCTAAGCGCCATGAGCGTAAGGCCGGACATGGAAAATTTATTAGAGCAGTTTTTGTATACAAAAAATTCACCTATCGATATAGAAGAAATTCTTGTGCCTGATTACTCTTGGATAAGATTTAAAAGATTAAAAGAAACTCATCTACGAAACATAACAAATGCAGACATAGTGGGCATTAGAGATATAAATAATAATTTTGTACCAATGCCAAATGGTGACACATTAGTAGGAACAGGATCAAAGCTTTTAGTCATCGGTACCGTTGATGGAATACGTCTAACCAAGCGTGTTGTAAAAAGCAAACACAAACCTGAAGAATTTAAATACGTATAAAATAAATTTTCTACTTGCTCTTTTTAAAAATTTAAGCAATGTCTTGGCACCTTTTTTATATCCAAGCATTTACAAAGCCTTGATAAAATTTCTCAAATTTTTATAGGAGCCGATATGTTACATGAATATACAGACCTTATAAATGAGCTAAAGAAAACCGATGCTCGTTTTGCTGCTCTTTGCAAAAAACATGATGAGCTAAATAAAAAAATAGACGACAATCTGGCGAAACCATCTGAAATTGATAATTTAAAGAAAGAGAAGTTAAAACTAAAAGACGAAATTTATGCTCAAATTTTAAAGCATAAAAAGTAAGAATAAATTTATCTAGTCTTTGAGATTAGATAATAAACTCTGGTTCAAATTTTGTCCCATTTACTCGAACTATTCTCGCTGGTATACCAACGACTGTCGCGTTTGCTGGGACATTTTTTAACACGACCGAGTTTGCGCCGATCTTAGCATTTTCACCGATAGTTATGGCACCTAGTATCTTTGAGCCAGCTGCGATAGTCACGCCATTTTTTACAGTCGGATGCCTTTTGCCACACTCTTTTCCAGTGCCTCCAAGTGTTACTTGATGATACATCATTACATCATCGCCTATCTCAGCTGTCTCACCGATAACCACACCCATGCCGTGATCTATGAAAAATCTCTTGCCGATCTTTGCGCCTGGGTGGATCTCGATGCCTGTTAAAAATCTTGCAATTTGCGAGATGAGCCTAGCTAGAAAAAAATGCTCTTTTTTATATAGAAAATGAGAAATTTTATGAAACAAAACTGCATGAATACCAGGAGTATTTATAAGTATTGCCAAAAAGCAACACTTATGTACCGATGGGTCTTTTTCACGAACAGTTTGAACTAGCTCCTTTAGACTCTCCCACATATTTTTATGCTCCGTAAAGCTCTGTGCTTAAGTATCTTTCGCCATTATCTGGAGCTATGAAAAGTACTTTTTTGCCAGCGCCAAGTCTTTTAGCCACTCTTTTTGCAGCCACGTAAGCAGCACCACCGCTTATACCTATCATGAGTCCATCACTTTTAGCGATTGCTCTAGCTGCGTTTAGTGCGTCATCGTTGCTTACTTTTTCTACCTCGCTAACTAGGCTCATATTCATAGTATTTGGTAAAAATCCTGCTCCAATGCCTTGAATTTTATGCGGCCCTGGGTTGCCACCACTTAAAACCGGCGATGCTTCAGGCTCAACTGCGATGATCTCAGTATCATAGCCCTTTTCTTTTAGAACTTTTGCCACGCCGCTTATCGTGCCACCTGTACCAACGCCAGCTACAAATGCATCAAGCTTACTAAAATCAGCCACAATCTCAGCTGCTGTTGTTAGTTCGTGAGCTTGTGGGTTATACTTGTTTTCAAACTGGCTTAGCATTATGTGATTTGGCTGAGCTGCTAGCTCTGTAGCTCTTGCGATCGCTGCTTTCATACCACCAGATGCTGGAGTAAGCTCAAGTTGTGCGCCATAAGCAGCCACTATTTTACGTCTTTCGATGCTCATGCTCTCTGGCATGCAAAGTATCACTTTAAAACCAAGTGCAGCACCACACATCGCTACGCCAATACCAGTATTTCCGCTCGTTGGCTCAACGATCGTATCGCCATGTTTTAGCGTACCGTCAGCTAGCATTTTGGTTATCATATTAAATGCGATCCTATCTTTTACAGAGCCACCTGGATTAAAAAACTCTAATTTTACGTAAATTTCAGCCTCGTCAGCACTTGTTTTAACCTTTACGATAGGTGTATTACCGATCGTTTTTACGATGTTATCGTAGATCATCACTCCTCCTAAAATAAATAAGATAAATTTTGTGTAAATTTAGCACAGAATTTTAAAATAGATTATAAAAAGCCCCAATCTTTGGCAAATTTATAAAGAGTTGTTACATATTAGTAGTTTAATTTTTAATGCTGCTTAATATTTTTTGACCATTTTGGCTTAAAATTTTACCTTTGAAATTCTCTTTACAAAACTCCAAAATAAGAGCGTGGTAGAGTTTTAAAATTTCAACCTCATCAAATTTCTCGCTATCAAGAAATTTATAAATTTCATCATAATCAAGCGAACTAAACCACTCAGCCGCCTCATCGTAGCTCTCAAAAGTATAGTCAAAATACGCCATTATCCTAAGCGCGTAAGCATCAACGACCATATATGGCTTACCGCAAGCATATGCCAGTATCGCATCGCAAGTCTCGGCTCCAACACCTTTTACGCTTATGAGCCACTCACGGCTGGCATTTTCTTTAAAATTTTCAAAGCTCTCGAATTCATTTTTTATAGCTAGGCAGAGCATTTTTAGCCGTTTTGCCTTTGTGTTGTAAAAGCCACTTGGCTTTATGAGCGTAGCAAGCTCGCTGTTTTCAAGCTCGCAAATGCCTTGTAGGCTATCTTTGTTTGCTTTTTTTAGATTATCTAGCGCTTTTTCTACGTTTTTCCAGTTGGTATTTTGCACTAAAATAGCGCCCAAAACAACCTCAAAAGTACCCTCGCCTGGCCACTTTAGCTCATCAAAATTTTTGCTTTTGTGATTAAATAAGGTTAAAAATAGATCAGTTGAAGTCATTTTAAATTTTCTTTAAAAGTTAGATAAAACTGCTTTGCCGTCCTACCACTTCTGCTGGCTCTTAGCGTGGCGAAATTTTTAGCAAGCGTATGAAGCTCCTCTTTATCACCTGCGTAGTCTTTGAAGTAAAAATCAACCATTTTTAGATACTCGTCGTAGTTGCCCTGATAAAAACTAATCCAAAGACCAAAGCGATCTGAAAGAGAAATTTTCTCCTGAGCTGCGTCACTGTAATGTATCTCGCCGTCCATTAACTGTGAATTTTCATTTTCGCTTTTAAACTCGCTTATTAGATGTCTGCGGTTTGATGTGGCGTATAAAAGCACGTTTTTTGGAGGCTTTTGGATAGAGCCGTCCATTATAGGTTTTAGAAATTTATACTCATTGCTACCATTTTCAAAGCTTAGATCGTCGCAGAAAATGATAAATTTAAACTCACTTTTTCTAATATCGTCGATGATATCGCCAAGGTATTTTAGATCTTCGCATCCAAGCTCGATTATGCGAAGTCCAGCTTTATAAAATTTAGTAAAAACAGCCCTTACGAGACTTGACTTGCCACATCCTCTCTCACCCCAAAGAAGCACGTGGTTCGCATCCTTGCCTTCTATAAAATTTAGAGTATTTTTTAGTAAAATTTCTTTTTGTTTTTCCAGCCCATAAAGTGAGTCGATATCAACAAAATCAATATCATCAACTGGTTTTAGCATGCCTTTTGTGCTTCTGTAAATCGCTGCATACTTCACGCCCCAATCTATCACTTCTTATCCTTTCT
Source organism: Campylobacter concisus (assembly GCF_003048405.1). Lineage (NCBI taxonomy): Bacteria > Pseudomonadati > Campylobacterota > Epsilonproteobacteria > Campylobacterales > Campylobacteraceae > Campylobacter > Campylobacter concisus. The sequence goes on from NZ_PIQS01000002.1 coordinate 243,483, forward strand.
TAGATAGACCAAAATTTCAGCCAATACATCGTCATCATCCTTGCTACGTGACTTTAGCCTGATCTTTTCATCATCATTTTTTATTATTAGTATGTTTTGCTCGCTGTTTGAGATCGTTTTTATGCCAGCTTTTAGAGCTAAAATTTTGATGATGATAAGGTCTAAAAACTGCTTTGTAAATGTATCTATCTTGCCAAATCTATCCTCAAGCTCGCTTTGTATCTCATAGACTTCAGCGACCTCTTTACACTTGCTAAGGCGCCTGTAAATTTCAAGCCTTAGCCTATCTTCTCTTATAAATTCTTGATTTAAAAAGGCGCTCACACTAAGCTTTAGATCGATCTTGTCAAGCTTTGCGGAGTCTTGATTTAGCAGTTTATTGATCTCGTCTTCTAGCATCTTTAGATATAGCGAGTAGCCGATAGCCTCGATGTGGCCGCTTTGCGCCTCGCCGATGATGTTGCCACCACCCCTTATCTCAAGGTCGTGATAGGCTAGCACTGAGCCAGCGCCCAAAAATGAGTTGCCCTCAAGTGCGACAAGGCGTTTTAGAGCGTCTTTGCTAATGGCATCTTTATCTTCAACTAAAAAGTAGCAGTAGGCCTGCTTATCGCTTCTGCCCACACGACCGCGCAGCTGGTGCAGGTCAGCCATGCCAAATTTATTAGCATTTTCTACGATTATGGTGTTTGCATTTGGCAAGTGGATGCCGCTTTCAACGATGCTGGTGCAAAGTAGCAAGTCATACTCGCCCCGCTCAAATTTCATCATCTCATCTTCAGCGACTTTTGCATTTATCTTTGAGTGAAGTATCAAAATTCTAAGCTTTGGCAAAATTTTTTTTAGCTCATTTGCCGTCTGCTCGATGTCTGCGATGTGGTTATGGATGTAAAAGGTCTGCCCGCCGCGTCTTAACTCACGCATGATCGCCTCTTTGACAACCTTTTCGTCCCACTCTCTCACGCTTGTTCTCACATCCAGCCTCGAGCTTGGCGGAGTGGCTAAAATGCTATATGTTTTTATCTTGCTAAGCGCCATATTTAGGCTTCTTGGTATCGGCGTGGCACTCATACTTAAGATGTGTGAGTGCTGAGAAATTTCTTTTAGCTGCTCTTTTTGTTTAACGCCAAATTTATGCTCTTCATCAACAACGATAAGCCCTAAATTTTCAGCCTTTACGCCAAGAAGCGCATGCGTACCCACGCAAACTATGGGCTCATTTTCTTTTAACGCTTTTTGCAGGCTTGATTTTTCTTTGGCGCTTGAGAAGCGGTCTAGCCTAAAGACCTTTATGCCAAATTTGCTAAATCTCTGGCTTAGCGTCTTGTAGTGCTGCGAGCTAAGTAGCGTCGTTGGCACGAAAAAAAATGCGCTAAAGCCTGATTTTATGCAGGTAAATATAGCATTCATCGCAACTTCAGTCTTACCAAAGCCAACGTCTCCGCTAAGCAGCCTATCCATGACCTTGCCGCTTTTTAGCTCATCCCTTATATCATTTACCGCTTTTTGCTGATCACTCGTATATGAAAAGCCAGCGTCTTGGACAAAATTTAGATAAGAGATGTCTTCTTTTTGCAAAATTTTACCAGCCACGAGCTCTCTTTTTGCCGCCATTGCTACGATCTTTGAAGCGATTGCGAAGAGTTTTTCTCTAACCTTTTCTTTTATCTTGGCAAAATTTGCCTTGCCCAAACGATCAAGCACCGCCATAGAGCCATTTTGAGCGATGTAGCGGTCTATCAAATTTAGATGTTCAACCGGCAAAAGAAGCTTGTCGTCATTTTGATAAGCGATAACCACAAATTCTTTCGTCGCGCCCAAAACTTTGATCTTTTCAAGCCCTAAAAACCTGCCTATACCATAATCTTCATGCACGACATAGTCATTTACTTTTAACTCGTCCACCACGAGACTTGAGCGCTTAACTCGCCTTTTTTTCTCAAATTTATTAAGTGAGACTACGATCTTGTCGTTTGAAGTTAAATTTACTACAAGAGGCGAAATTTCAAGCTTTACGTTAGCAAAGCCATCAAGCTCATAGCCCTTAAAAAGCCCTTCATTTCTTGAAAGAACGGTTATACTTTTGCTCTTATTTAGCTCAAAAAAGTCAAAATTTAAAGTAACTTCTAAGTCTTTATAGATCTTTGGTTCAGGCAAAATTTCAATGCCCTTGAATTTCTCCTTGGGCACATCATAAATTTCAAAATCTATCTTCTTAACAAGCTTTGAGTCAAATTCTTTCAAATAGTCACTAAAGCTATCGATCGCCCAAAATCCAAGCGAATTTAGGTCGCTCACCAAGGCGTCGCTTTGCATATCCTCGATCTTTTGGCTGACCTTTTCAAACTCGTCTTTGCTCAAATTTGCGATAAATGGCACGATCTCGGCCTCGCTTAGCTCGGCTTTATTGCTAATTTGCGTGGCGGTGTTGTAGTTCCTTATACTCTCAACCTCATCGCCAAAAAGCAAAATCCTAACAGGATCATCCATATTTACGCCGTAAATGTCGATCACTTCGCCGCGTATGCTAAACTCGCCAACGCTCTCAACGATATCGACGCACTCGTAGCCAAAGCGTATGAGTAAGTCGGTAAATTCGCTTAAATTTAGATTATCTTTTAGCTTGATCGTTGAGCTTTCTAGGTTTTTTTGCGTTGGAAGTGGGTTTAAAAGCGTGCTAAATGGGCTTATGATAATCTTTTTGCCATCAAATTTATAGTATTTGCTAAGAACGGATGAAATTTCAAAAAGCTCTTCGTTAAAGCTTCTTAGATCATCGCCCTTTTTAGCTCTAAAATCAGGTAACCTAAATGCACTAAAACCAGCAAAACTGGCCGCATCAGCGCAAAGTTCCGCCTCTTTGTCATCTTCACAGATGAGAATTTGTGGGGCGTGTGTTAAAAGATACTCATAGACCTTTGCTTGCATAGTACTCTTTTAAAAAGGCTTCGGCTAGATGAAATGAGCCAAAGGCTAGATAAATTTTGCCGTTTTTTGCCTCTTTTATATCGTTCATATCGCTTGGCTCAAACTCTCTATGTGAAATTTCAAGCTCGTTTAACGCTTTATTTATGAGCTCTCCGCCAAGCTCCCTGCCCTCGCAGTAGTAGTGATAAAGCAGCACGTCCTCAACGACTGGCTTTAAAGCTGCCAAAACCGCCTTGAAATCTTTATCTAAAAACGAGTTATAAACTAGAGTTAGCTTCTTGTCACTAAACTCTTTAGAGCTAAATTTCTTAGCCACAGCCTTTGCGCCAAGCTCGTTGTGACCAACATCCACATATAAATTTGAAGCGATCTTTTCGCATCTGCCTCGAAGCGTAAGAGTACCAAGCTTTTTGATATCTATGCTATTATCTAAAATTTTAGCTGCGGCGTAGGCTAGAGTTAAATTTGATCGTAAAAACTCTGGTAGATTAAATTTATCTGCATAGTTTGCGATCTCGTTTAAATTTTCTTTGGTTAAAATTTCTCTTGGAAAGCTCAAAATTGCGCCCCTCTCGCTTGCGATCTCTTTTGCGATAGCAACGCTTATCTCGTTCATCTCATCATTTAAAATAGCTCTTTTACCCATAGCTTCAAATTTCGTGCGAGAAATTTCTTCTAAGCTATCTCCAAGAACTGCCGTATGATCGAGTCCAATAGGCGTAAAAATACTTAACTCTTTTTCAAAAACATTTGTCGCATCAAGCACACCACCCATGCCAGCTTCGCAGACAAAATAGTCGCAACCCTCAAAAAGCACGGCAGAAAGCAGCGTCATATACTCAAAATAGCTCGTTTTTATCTTGTATTCATCACTTAAAAGAGCCTGCAAACGCTCATGAGCAGCCTCCAAAATTTCATCACTAGCAACCTCACCATTTAGCCAAAATCGCTCATTAAATTTAAATATATGAGGGCTTGTGTAGTGCCCGACTTTTGCACCGTTTTGGCTTAAAATTTGCGCTAAAAAGCGGCCAGTGCTACCTTTGCCATTTGTGCCGATGATGTGAATAATCTTAAATGGCTTTATATGCTCTTTTATAGTCGCATACGCTCTAATAATCCTGCCATAGTCAATCTCTTTATAGTAAAGTGGTTTGCCATCAAGAAATTTAGCTAGGCTCATTTTTCCTCGATTATCTTTGGCATTACTTGATTTCTACCATTTTCTTTTGAGAGATAAAGCATCTTATCAGCAGCCTCAAGCGTCATTGTCTCACTTAAATTTGCACTTCTTGTCGCTATACCAGAGCTGATAGTAACTTTGATGCGCTCATTTTTATAGATAAATTTGAAATTTTCTATCATACTTCTTAGCTTATCTCCAAATTTAACACTATCTTTTAAGCCAGTGCTTGGAAGCAAGATTACAAATTCTTCGCCACCATATCTACCAACAAAATCAACCTTTCTAGCATTTTTCTTAAGTACTTGAGCTACCGCTGAAAGAATAACATCTCCAGCCTCATGCCCATAAGTATCGTTTATGCTTTTGAAAAAGTCAATATCAACAAAGCAGATAGAATAGTCAGTCCCATAGCGTTTATATGCCTCTTCAATGCGTTGAATCTCGTTCATCAAAGCACGCTTAGTAGATACCTTTGTCAAAAAGTCTTCTTTGCTCTCCAGTTTAGCTTCCTCAAGCTCTTTTTCAAGGCTGTTTACTCTATTTTGAAGCTCTAAGATAGTAGCTTGTCTATTGTGCATCTCGATACCAAGCTCTTTGCTCTCGATCTCCAAAGCACCAGCGATCTCAATAAGCATGCTTCTTACTTGATCAATGCTATTTGTATTTAAATTTACATTTTTTAGATCATTTTTAATGCTTTTAACTTTATCAGAACTACTTTGCGAACTAACCGCAATATCAGAAATTTTCTCGCTTATATTTTGCAAGACATTATTTAGCGAACCAACTTTTTCTATGATCTCCGTTCTATCTTCTTCTATCCTGCGATCAACAAATGCCTTTACCTTTTCTTGAAATTCTTTGCTATTTAAGGTTTTAGGATTTTGCTTCAAAGTACTTCTTATCGTGCTAAGCTCTTCATCAAGATCCTTTGTAATAGAAGGCTCAAGAGTAAGGCTTAAAAGCTGAATCAAAACATCCTCTTCGCCATCTTCATCTTTTTGTGTAAGAAATTTCTCAAGTTCAGAACTCATTGTCTTTAAATCATCAAAATTTCTAACACCATAATATTTCAAAAATTCTAAAAACTCAGTGTCGTAAGAGCTAACAAAGTCAAACCATCTAAGGCACATTTCTTCAAGATTTTTCTCATCATATCTTCTAGCGAGCAGCTGCATACTTTGCTCTGCTAAGCTTTTTGCATCTTTATTGTGAAGCATTGAGATAGCTTGGAGAATTCTTCTAGCAAATGCATTTAGCGACTGTAGTTTTTTATCATCAGCCACAAGGCCTGCTCCTTGTTGAGCACCCCTAGAGAGCCTAGCAGTCATAAAAGCGACAAACTCATCGACCGTCTTTATATGAAGGCTTAGGGCTTGATTTTTATATTCGTCACCAAGCCTTGAGATATATTTTTCTATCTTTTTACTCTCTTCTGTTGTAAAGCCGTATTTTTTAGAAATTTCATTATAGACTTCAGTGTAATTCTCTGGCGTTAGCATCAAATGGCGATCTTTGATCTCATTTAAGGCTTCCTTGACTATTTGACTAACGGTTACTGCTGCCATTTCTATATCCTTTTACCGCTAAACTTGCGATATACTCATCAAAGGCCTCTTTTGATGCCTCTTTGATAGCTTCGTATTTTTGAGTATCACTAAGAACGCTATCAGCAAATCTTACATCTTTTTGACGTCTTGCGACACTAAAGTCATACTCGCCAGTGGCTGGAATATCAACTACGGTGCCATCTTTAAATTTAGTCTTATAATTTAAGCTTAAATGTGCTTTATATGACGTAATGTAGCCAAACTCATCATAAATGATCGCTTCATAGCTTAAATTATTAACTGAAACTATTATCGAAGTATCAGCACTCTCTTTGCTTGATAAATTTTTATTTAGCCTTGCGACCATACCCTCTTTTACAGCATCCTTTATCCAAACGCTATTTTTTGGCTCTTCTTTGCTGATAATCACATCAACGTAAATTTTATCGCCAACTAGATCATGTGTGATCTTTGAAACTGGTTTATAACCACATCCGCAGATAAATATCGCAATAAAAAACGCTAAAAAATATCTCAAAATTTATCCTTTAATGACGAAATTTACTAATTTGCCTTTTATATAAATCTCTTTTAAAATTTCTTTTCCTTCAAGCCATTTAGCTACGTTTTGCTTAGCTAGCTTTAAAATTTCACCCTCACTCTCGCTCGCTGCCACTTCAAACTCAGCCCTTTTTTTGCCATTTACCGTAACTGCAAGAGCGATGCTATCTTTTACAAAAACCTCTTCTTTTACGTCTATTTTTGTGAAATTTTTTCTACCAAAAAGCTCTTCACTAAGCTCATTTGCGATATGCGGCACGATAGGCTCAAGTAAATTTAAGATAATAAAAAAGCCCTCAGCATTTACATCTTCGTTATCCTGCGCATTTATGGCATTTAATGCCTCCATGCAAGCAGCGATTAGTGTATTAAAAGCGAATGTATCGCCAAAAACCTCAGTTGATTTTTTAAGCGCTTCATAAATTTTTAGCCTTGCAAATTTCTCATCTTTGTTTAAGCTTTCGTGATCTATCTCAGGCAGCTTGTCTATCTTTTTGATAGTTTGTGCCTTCTCCCAAAGCCTATTTAAAAACCTAAACGCGCCTTCAACTGCACTGTCGTTCCACTCAAGCTCTTTTTGAGGAGGTGCTGCAAAAAGGATAAATAGCCTTGCCGTATCAGCACCATATTTATTGATGATATCATCAGGATCTACGACGTTGCCCTTACTTTTGCTCATCTTTTTGCCATCTTTTAAGACCATGCCTTGAGTTAGCAAATTTTCAAATGGCTCATCATTTCTTAGATAGCCCAGATCTCTTAAGACTTTTTGGAAAAATCTAGCGTATAAAAGGTGCAATATCGCATGCTCGATACCGCCGATATACTGATCTACATTCATCCAGTAATTCACGCTCTTTTCGTCAAGTGCTTTTTGCTCCCAAGTCTTCTCATCACTTGCAAATCTAGCAAAATACCAGCTACTCTCCACAAACGTATCCATCGTATCAGTCTCTCTGATCGCATCTTGTCCGCATTTTGGACACTTTGTAAATTTCCAAGTTGGATGTTTATCTAAAGGATTGCCCTCGCCTGTGATCTCGACATCTTCTGGTAGCGCGATAGGTAAATTTTCCTCTTTTTCAGGCACTACGCCGCAGCATTTGCAGTGCACTACTGGTATTGGCGCACCCCAGTATCTTTGGCGAGAAATTCCCCAGTCTCTTAGCTTGTAATTTGTGATCCTTTTGCCAAGACCATCTTTTTCAAATTTCTCTATTATAAAGCTTTTAGCATCCTCTGAGCTAAGGCCGTTTATAAGCTCAGAATTTATAGAAATTCCGTACTCAGAGTATGCTTTAGAACCGTCGCTCTCGCCATCAAGCGGCTTTACTACTGGCTTTATAGGAAGATTAAATTTACTTGCAAACTCGTAATCTCTTTGGTCATGCGCAGGGACAGCCATGATAGCGCCGCTACCGTAGTCAGCTAGGATAAAATTTGCAACCCAAACTGGGATTTTTTCATTGGTAAGTGGATGAACGACATAAATTCCTAAAAATTCTCCATCTTTTTCGCTCGCTTGACGCTCTCTTGGGCTTTGATTTAGGATTGTTTTTATCTTTGTCTTTTTGCTTTCATCAATTTTATCACTCTCAAGCAACGCTTTTACAATAGGATGTTCAGGAGCAAGGGCTGTGTAGCTAACGCCGTAAATCGTATCAGCCCTTGTAGTAAACACCTCAAAGCCGTCAAATTTACCACCTAAAGCCTCTTTTGAAGCCTCATCAAGATAAAATTTAAACTCCAAGCCGTAGCTTCTGCCGATCCAGTTTTCTTGCATTGTAATTACTTGATTTGGCCATTTGCCTTCAAGAAGTTTTAGATCATCAAGTAGCTCGCTAGCGTATTTTGTGATGTTAAAGTAATATCCTGGAAGCTCTTTTTGCACCACTTCATTACCACATCTCCAGCATTTACCATCCTCTACCTGCTCATTTGCAAGCACAGTTTGATCGTATTCGCACCAATTTATAATTGCATTTTTTCTATAAACAAGCCCTTTTTCAAACATCTTTATAAAAAAGCTTTGCTCCCACTTAGTATAAAGCGGGTCAGAAGTGGCTAAAATTCTCTTTTTAGAAAATGAAAAGCCAAGGCTTGCAAGCTCTTTTTTCATATAGTCAATGTTTTCATAAGTCCAAATTTTAGGATGAATTTTATGTTTTATGGCTGCATTTTCAGCTGGCATGCCAAAGCTATCAAAGCCAATAGGATGAAGCACGTTATATCCGCTTTTTCTATATGATCTAGCAAGCGCATCACCGATAGAATAGTTTCTTACATGCCCCATATGTATGCGTCCGCTTGGATACGGAAACATACTTAGGATATATTTTTTTGGCAAGCTTAGATCGTCTTTTGGTTCAAATTCTTCATTTTTATCCCAAATTTCTTGCCATTTTTTTTCTATCTTTAAAGGCTCATATTTTCTCTTTTCAGCCATTTTTTCTCCTAAAATTCTTCTTGAGCTTTGCTTGATTCTATTAAAACCAAGGCTAGTGAAAATATATTTGCAATGACTGCGCCAATAGCCAACGAATAGCTAAGTGTTATATTTTCAGAGACTTGCAAAATAACAAAAGCTGGTATAAGGTGTAAATCAGCAACTAGCGAGCTTGCAAAAAGCTCAGCTGAGAGTAAATTTTTAACACCGATCTTAAGTAGCGTTGAAACCAAATTTATACTAGCCGCCACAAAAAGCGCAATCTCGTTTTTATCATATAAAAATTCTGCCGTAGTCGTAAGACTCATCAATGCAAAAAATATGTAGATAACTTTTCCCCAGTTCATTATCCCTCCTTACACAACGCCTTTCTCAAACATAGCACGCTCTTTTTCGCGCTCTTTTTTTATCTTTTGTTTTTCAGTCTCTCTACTTCTAAAATGTTCGATGCTAAATTTAAACCAGATAAGAAACGGCGAAGAGATGTAGATCGAGCTGATCGTTCCTATGACAATACCAACGATAAGAATAAATGAAAATCCATGTATCATATCTCCACCAAATAAAAATAACACAAGAACTGTCATCATCGTAGTGGCTGAAGTTAGGATAGTTCTTGAAAGTGTGGCTGAGACTGACTCATTGATAACGCCCTCGATGTCAGTTCGCTTGCTCTCTTTGATACCTTCTCTTATCCTATCAAAGATAATAATCGTATCATTTAGAGAGTAGCCAAGCACCGTTAAAACAGCAGCTAGCGTATCCAAATTTACATCAATATCAAATAACGAAATAGCACCGACAGTTATAACTATATCGTGAATTTCAGTTGCGATCGCAGCAAGCGCAAAACGCCACTCAAATCTAAATGTGATGTAGATTAATATACCAATTAGTGAAATTCCAAGAGCCATCAAGCCTTTTTCTCTAAGCTCGTCGCCAACCTTTGGTCCAACGATATCAACACGTCTTACTTCAAAATTTCCAGTATCTTTTAAAATTTGCTTTATCTCAGTACCGATGTCGCCAGTTAAATTTGAGCTTGAACCTGAAAATCTAATAACAGCCTCATCTTCGCTTCCAAACTCAGTAACAGAGGCGTTTTTAAGCACTTCATTTGTACTAAAAGCATCACGAATTTTATCAAGTGGTGCTTTGGTGTCGTATTTTAGCTGAATAAGCGTACCGCCAGAGAAATCAATGCCGTAGTTTAACCCCTTTGTAGCAAGTAAAACGATAGAGCCAACAAATAAAAATATAGAAAATGCCAGTGAAGCAAATCTAAAACGCATAAAATCATAAACTTTTGCTTTAGTAAAAATTTGCACCCCTAGCTCCTTTTATAACCAAACCAAAGTCTGGTATTTCCACTTTTTTCTATCTTGTCCATAGCAGCATCAAACATGCCATGAGTACCAAGTATAGCTGTTAGCATCGAAGCCATGATACCTATTGCCATTGTTACTGCAAAGCCTTTAACTGGGCCAGTGCCATAAGCGTAAAGCACCGCAACTGTGATGATAGTAGTTAAATTTGAGTCGATAATCGCACTCATAGCGTGCTCATAACCCTTTTGCACAGCTGTTCTTATCGCTACACCTTCACGCAAAAGCTCACGTATACGTTCATTTATGATGACGTTTGCATCAACAGCCATACCGATCGTTAGCACGATACCAGCCATACCAGGAAGTGTAAGCGTCGCTCCAAAAAGCGCCATCACAGCGACTAATATAACGACGTCTGCAACTAATGCGATATTTGCAAAAATTCCAGAAATTCCATAATAAACTAGCATAAATAACACAACCAAGATAGATCCAGCAGCAAGAGCCACCATGCTTTGATTGATACTCTCTTGTCCCAAAGATGGACCAACGCTTCTTTTTTCCAGCATCTTAACAGGGGCTAAAAGTGCACCACTTCTAAGAGCGATCGCTACGTCGTGAGCCTCATCAAGAGTAAAGCCGCCACTAATCTGACCGCTGCCGCCACCTATTCTTTCATTTATAACAGGAGCTGAATAAACCTTGCCATCAAGCACAATAGCAAGCCTTTTGCCAACATTTGCACCGGTAAAATCTCCAAAAATTCTAGCACCTTCTGAATTTAGTGTGAAATTTATGATCGGTAGGTTATTTTGCTGAGAAAATGCAACCTTTGCGTCAGTTAGCATCGAGCCATCAAGCACTGGGATATTTTTAACGACATATTTCACGCGGTCATTTTTAGCATCTTTAAAGATCACATCGCCGTAGCTTTCAGCTTCAGCCTCGCTCATAGTATTAGCCTGATCTTGTCTTTTATCATCAACTGCCATAAGCTGCAAGTGAGCAGCCTTTGCGATAAGATCTCTTGCTCTTTGCTCATCCTCTTCAGTTTTTATACCAGGAAGCTCAACTAGGATATTGTCTTTGCCTTGTCTGGCAACAGTTGGCTCAGCTAGACCAAACTGATCAAGCCTATTTCTAATAGTCTCAACAGCTTGAGAGATCGCATACTCGATCGTATCCGTTCTTTCTTGCTCGGTTAAAGATATGCTGTAATTTAAACCATCTTTTTTAATATCAAGCCCCTTTATCTCGGCTAGTGCTTTATCTACTTTTGGAGCTTCGTCGCCATCAAGGAGAGTAAAGTCAATGTTCTCTTCTTTAATCTTAAATTTATCAATTAACACATCTTCTTTTTTAGCATAATAATTTATACTTCCAGCTATTGATTTTATTTTTGAGCGAATAGCTTCACTCGTTTCAACACCAAGTAGCATATGAAGGCCACCTTGAAGATCAAGGCCAAGTGAAATTTTAGCCCCATTTTGAGTCTGAAAAAAAGATGGCACCGAAAAGCCAAAACCAAAAATCAAGGCTAATATTAAGATAATTAGCCTATATGTGACTCTTGCGTTACGCATTATTTATCTTCGATCTTTTTAGCTACAAACTCGCGTGCTATACGAACGATTACATCATCGTTAAGTTTAACTTTGATAAAATCATTTTCGGCTTTAATTACTTCGCATATAAGTCCGCCATTAGTTACTATCTTATCGCCTTTGTCAAGAGCTGCAAGCATTGCTGCGTGGGCTTTTTGTTGTTTTTGTTGAGGTCTGATAACCAAAAAGTAAAATATGGCGAAAAGCACAACAAGAGGTAGTAATGATGTTAAAAAATCAGCGTTTTGCATGGATTTCCTTATTTGTAAGATTTTTAAACGGACATTTTAGCACTAAAATTATAATAAAAGCCTTTGTCGGTGCTTTTTTGCTTTCCAACTTTATTTTTTTAAGCCTCTTCGAGAATTTGCTCCTAAATTTCATCTCACCGTTTCTAACTTTGACTGGAATTTACATCATCATAAATTTAAGCAGAGCTGGTTTTTTCGCAGCTGGATTTTTCACAGGAATTTTGTGGTTTTACTGGATCGGCTTTAGTTTTATCTACTATGAGCTTGTCTGGCTTATCCCATTTATCATCCTCTTTGTAGCCCTTGTTTATGGGCTTTTGTTTTGGATAGCCGCTTTTCCAAGCTTTGTAGCACTAAGAGCTGTTTTACTATTTTTAGTAAGCTACGTTCATCCATTTGGTTTTAATTGGTTTAGTCTTGAAGCCACGCTTGTTTTAGGCGCTTTTGAGCCAAGCACAAGAGGGCTGATATTTATATTTTTAGCAGCTATTTTTTTAAGCCTAAAGGGTAAAATTTTGAAATTTGGCCTAGCTTTTATCTGCCTGATCGCCGCTTTGCAGTTTAAAAGCAGCGATGCAAAAACCTTGCCATTTGACGTAGAGCTAGTAAATACCGATATCGCTCAAAGGGTGCGCTGGGATAAAAGCTTGCGTATGAAATTTACAAATGAAAATTTAGACTTAATAAATAGCGCCATAGCCGAGCAAAAACGCCTTATTGTCCTTCCAGAGAGCGCGTTTCCACTATTTATGACAAATGAGCCGCTACTTGTTGATGAGTTAAAAGAGCTTTCTAAAAAGATAACTATCGTAGCTGGTGCGCTTGCCTATGAAAACAAGCAAATTTACAACTCTGCATTTTTGTTTCAAGATGGCGATCTAAGGCGAATGGATAAGAAATTTTTAGTGCCTTTTGGCGAAGAAATTCCTCTGCCAAAATTTATGCAAGATGCGGTAAATAAGCTATTTTTTGGTGGAGCTAGTGACTTTAAAAAGGCTGAAAATTTTAGTGACTATGAGATAGATGGAGTTAAAATCAGAAATGCTATCTGCTACGAGGCGACAAGAGAAGAGCTTTATAATGATGAATTTGACGTAGTTGTAGCTATCACAAACAATGGTTGGTTTGTGCCAAGTAGCGAACCTGTGCTTCAAAGGCTACTTATAAAACACCTTGCGACAAAATATAATAAAGCAGTCTATCACAGCGTAAATGGCTCAAAAAGCGAGATCATAAAGCCTAAAAAAGCGTTTTGGGATGAGTTTTAAAAGGGAGATTTAAAGTGGCTTTTAGATAAAGCCACTTTTTTTGATTATTTTTTTAGTAAAGCCTTGAAAGTATCAACCGCATCAAGCTTTTCCCAAGGATATTTTGCATTTCCCACTTGACCTTTTGCGGCTACTTTTGCGTACAAAAACGTATCTTTACTTGGCTTATCAAGACCAAATTTATTTGTTATCCAGCGAGGCGTTAGAGCGAAATGCTCGCTTACAAAATTTGAAAGCATATCGTCATTTACGCCGTTTGCGTGAGTTCCCATAGTATCAACGCTAACTGAAGTTGGCTTTGCAACGCCGATCGCGTAGCTTATCTGAACGATACATTTTTTAGCAAGGCCAGCTGCGACTATGTTTTTAGCTATCCAGCGCGCTGCGTAAAGTCCGCTTCTATCAACCTTTGTGTAGTCCTTGCTTGACTGAGCGCCACCGCCTATCGGGCTATATCCGCCAAAGCTATCAACGATTAGTTTTCTGCCTGTTAGACCGCTATCGTGAAGTGAGCTGTGATTTACATATCTGCCTGTTGGGTTTATATAGATGATCGTTTTTTCTTTATTATATAGTTCTTTTGGAAGACCAGTTTCATCTATTAAATTTTGTATTAGTGCGCGAAGCTCTTCTATCTTCATGCTCTCCACGCAAGGCGCAGAGACGACGATAGTGTGGATACTTTGAGGTTTGCAGTTTTCAAAGTTATCTTTGCTACCATAATCAATCGTAACTTGCGTTTTTATATCAACGCCAAGTTTATCAGGGTTTGCTTTGGCAAATTTATATACTTTATCGCAAAGCATTCTTGCGTAAGTTATAGCTGCTGGCATAAATTCTTTCGCTTCGCAGCTCGCAAAGCCAAACATGATGCCTTGATCACCTGCTCCGATCTCGCCGTCACTTTGATCAACGCCTTGATTTATATCTGGACTTTGTTGATTTAAACAAACTTTGACCTCGATATCATCTGGATGCAAGCACTGCTCTTTTGTAAAATTACCCTTTCCATCATACCCGATATGCGCAAGAGCGTCTTTTACGATCTTTTCGTAATCTTTAAAAGAGAGTTTTACTTTTGAGTTTATCTCTCCGCCTATCACTATATTTTTTCCAGCCACAAAGACTTCGCTTGCGACACGACCATTTGGGTCTTGCGTTAAAATAGTATCCACTATGCTATCAGCGATTATATCAGCGCATTTATCTGGATGGCCCGGACTTACAACTTCAGAGGTAAATAGATACATTTTTATCCTTTTATTAACTAAAATTTTGTGCAATTGTAACAAATCTATTTAAAAGGCTAATTAATCTTTATCAAATTCTTTATATTTAAAAATTGTTTAGCTAAAATCAACAAAAAACTAATTTATTAAGGTGTCAAATGAATATGCTTAAAAACATAGCAAGAAGATACGCCGATGGAAATTTGATAGTTCAAATTTTAGTTGGTATCATCCTAGGTGCCCTAGTTGGCTTTTACACACACTACGAAGCAGCTCCTTACAACAATATTTCAGCTAAAATTCAAACTATTCAAAACGAAAGTGGTTTGAGCGTAGATGAAGTTATAAAAACTCGCCTTAGTCAGGATGAAGCCAAGCAGCTAAACGAAGCCAAAGAAAAAGCTAGCTCAGCAGATTCTATTGCAGCTTCAGCTTCAGTTTTAGGCGATTTATTCAAAGGCGCTTTAAAAGCTATCGCACCAATTCTTGTCTTTGTTTTAGTAGCAACATCCATCATTTTAAGAGATTTTGGTCATACAAAAGGTATGCAAAAGATCATTACACTCTATCTAATTGGTACATTTTTAGCAGCCGTTGTTGCAGTTGTTGCTAGTTTCTTATTCCCAGTGGAGCTTTCTTTGAAAGGTCTTGCAAGTGCTGATATGTCAGCACCTCAAGGGATTACCAATGTTTTAAAAGATCTCATTTATAAAATGGTCGAAAATCCGATAAACGCTCTTGCAAATGGCAACTATATAGGCATCATCACCTGGGCAGTTGGTAGTGGTATAGCACTTAGAAATTCCACAGCTGAGACTAAAAAAGTATTTAAAGACATAAGCGATGGTGTGACTCATATCGTTAAATTTATCATTAGACTAGCTCCGTTTGGTATTTTTGGCATGGTAGCTATTAGCATTCATGAAACTGGATTTGAAGTACTTGCAGGATATCTAAAACTGATCTTAGTTCTTGTCGGGGCAATGCTTGTTGTCGCATTTATCATCTATCCAGCTATGGTTTTTGTATTAACCAGAAAAAATCCTTATCCACTTGTCATGATCTGCCTAAAAGAGAGTGCTATTTCAGCATTTTTTACAAGAAGCTCAGCCGCAAATATCCCTGTAAATATGGCACTTTGCAAAAAGCTTGGTTTAAAAGAGGAGCTTTACTCGATCTCGATCCCACTAGGTGCCACTATAAACATGGGTGGTGCGGCAGTTACCATTAGTATCTTAGCGCTTACTGCGGTAAATTCTATCCCATCTATCACAGTTACATTTGGCGATGCGCTTCTTCTTTGCTTCATCTCAGCTCTTGGTGCATGCGGCGCATCTGGCGTGGCTGGCGGCTCACTTCTTTTAGTACCATTAGCATGCGGTCTTTTTGGTATCAGCAATGACATCGCTATGCAGTTTGTAACAGTTGGTTTTACTATTGGCGTCATCCAAGATTCAGTCGAAACTGCGCTAAATAGCTCATCAGACGTTCTTTTTACAGCCGTAGCTTCAGAGACTTCAAACTAATCTTCATAAAATTTCAGCTAAATTTTGGCTGAAATTTTACTTTTATCCATTTTTTTGTAAAATGTCCCAAAAATTTAAAGGATAAATATGCAAATTTGGGATCTAAAAGCACTTTTTGCAAACGAAAAAGAGTGCGAGCAAAACGCACTAAATTTACAAAAAGAGTGCGAGAAATTTAAAGATAAATACCTAGAAAATTATGAGAATTTAAAAACAGACGAGTTTTTAAAGGCATTTGGCGAATATGAAAGCTTGATAGCTAAAATTTCAAAAGTAATGACTTACGCTTTTTTAAATTTTGCCAAAGATACAAGCAAGGGCGCATTTTATGCAAAGATCGATGAGATAGCGACAAAAGCAAATGAAAATTTGATATTTTTTGAGATCAAATTTAATGAGTTTAGCCCTAAAAAACAAGAAGAGATCATAAAAAGCTCTAAAAAATATGGCTACTATCTAAGCAATCTCGCTAAAGCAAAACCACACCAACTTAGCGTTGCTGAAGAAAGAGTCTTGCTTCGTACCGCAAGCACTGGAGCTGAGGGCTTTTCAAGGCTTTTTGATGAGAGCATGAGCAAGATGAGGTTTAAATTTAAAGGCGAACTTTTAAACGAAGAGGAAATTTTAGCAAAGCTTCATGACAACAATCAAAGCGTGCGAAAACTAGCCGCCAAAAGCCTCTCAAACGAGCTTAGCAAGCACCAGCACCTTCTTGGCTACATATATAATATGATAAAAACTGATCTAAAAACGAGCTGCGAGCTTAGAAATTTCAATCTTCCTGAAGAGCCAAGACACCTTGAAAATCAAATAACTAAAAAAAGCGTTGATTCGCTCATTGCCGTAACTGAGAAAAATTTTGACCTAGTTGCTAAATTTTACGAGCGAAAAAGAGAAATTTTAGGCCTTAAAAAGCTTTATGACTACGATAGATACGCGCCTCTTAGCAGCGAGGGCGAGTATAAATTTGATGAGTGCAAAAAGATAGTTTTAAAGGCGTTTGGGACATTTTCACCTAAATTTGGCGATATAGCCAAAAGCGCCTTTAGTGACGGCTGGATCGACGTTTATCCAGCGCCAAACAAGCGAGGTGGCGCATTTTCTCACTCAGGATCAAGCGACACGCACCCTTACGTTTTGCTAAATCACACAAACCAGCGAAGAGACCTTTTCACGCTTGCTCACGAGCTTGGTCACGCTGTGCATCAAAAGCTATCATATAGCGTAAGCTACCTAAACTCAGACACTCCGCTAACTACGGCTGAGACGGCTTCGGTCTTTTGTGAGATGCTAGTTTTTGACCACGTAAAAGAAAACCTTAGCAAAAAAGAGAAAATTTCACTGCTCGCTGGCAAGATCGAGGATATATTTGCCACGCTTTACCGCCAGATAAATTTCACCACCTTTGAAAGGGCCGTGCACGCGCACGAGGGTGAGATCAGCCTAGATGAACTAAATAAAATTTGGCTAAGAGAGAGCAAAAAGATGTTTGGCAAAAGCGTCACGCTAAACGACTACTACAAAATTTGGTGGAGCTATATCCCGCACTTCATCCACACGCCGTTTTACTGCTACGCCTACTCTTATGCGCAGCTTCTAGTGCTTGCACTTTTTGGGCTTTATAAAAGCGGCAAATGCAAAAATTTTGTTGAAATTTACACCGAGTTTTTGAGCCTTGGCGGCAGCCTTAGTCCAAAGGAGCTTGTAGGTAAATTTGGCTTTGATATCGATGATAAAAATTTCTGGCAGATCGGCATAAACGAGGTTAAAAAACTAGTAGATGAGTTTTTAGAAATTTCAAAGGATTAAGATGTTAGACGAAATTTTAGATGATGAGAAATTTTCACTTTTGATGAAAATGCACGTCTATGAGTGCATTGATTTTTTGCTTGAAAAAGGGGTAAATTTCTCAGTTATGGCAAATTTACCGCTAGTTAGCTTTGAGCCAAGCTTACCAGATGAGATAAGCAGGAGCTTTAGCATGCCAGTCATTATGTTTTCACTTGGTGGTTATACGCTTGAGAGTGCGAAACTAACGCAAGATGAGCTTAGCTTTGAGGCCGGCTTTGGTAGTGAAAATTTTGCTTCTGTGGTCTCCTTTCCACTCGGTGCGGTGGTTCAAATTTTGGTTGAAAATAGCCCGATCCTTGTAAATTTTTCTATTCATAAGCCAAAAGAGAAGCAAGCGGACCACACAAAAAAATCGGTTTCAGTCTTTTTACAAAATCCTAAAAATAAAGATATATTTAAGAAAAAATAGTAATTTTAAGCATTTTTAGCTAAAATCAAAAGAAAAATTAAAAAGCAAAAAATGGAAAAATTACTATCAAATTTAAACGAATCTCAGCGTGAGGCAGCTACTCATATAGATGGTCCGATGCTCATACTTGCAGGAGCTGGCAGTGGCAAGACAAAGACCATCACAACTAGGCTTGCCTACCTCATCGGCGAGGTCGGCATAGACGCGGCAAATACACTAACTCTTACTTTTACAAACAAAGCCGCCAACGAGATGCGTAGTAGAGCCATGGCGATGCTAAGCCAAAGCGGCAAAAACTATTCGCCACTACTTTGCACTTTTCATAAATTTGGGCTTTTGTTTTTAAAACTCTATATAGAAAAGCTTGGCAGAAAAAATAACTTCGTCATAATCGACACAGACGATAAAAAACGCATCATCAAAAGCTTTGAAAGTCCAGTTGCCACGGCGATTTTGTCAAGTGAAATTTCAAATTATAAAAACTCACTTTTAAGCGTCGAAGAGATCTATAAAAATGCAAATTTCTCGTCTTTCGATAAGAGCAAGGATAACTTTTACAAGCAAGCTGCTCAAATTTATGAAAAATATGAAGACTATCTCAAAACAAATAATCTTGTTGATTTTGACGATTTGCTAGGGCTTACATATAAAATTTTAGACAAAAACGAAGATCTTGCTAGAGAAATTTCAAACCGCTACAAATACATAATGGTCGATGAGTATCAAGACACAAACGACCTTCAGTATAAACTGCTAAAAAAGCTCTGTCTATGCCACGAAAACATTTGCGTGGTGGGCGATGATGATCAAAGTATCTACGGCTGGCGCGGTGCGAAAATAGATAATATCTTAAATTTTAAAGATCAGTTTAAAGATGTAAAGATCATTAGACTTGAGAAAAACTACCGCTCGAGCGAGGCGATACTAAAGGCTGCAAACGAGTTAATAGATCATAACCGCAACCGCCTTGGCAAGAAGCTTGTGGGCACAAAAGGCGAAGGCGAAGCCGTAAATTTGATAGAGAGCTTTGATGAGAGCGTCGAGGCTGGCAAGATCGCAAAATGTATAAAAGAGCTTTTAAGCAAAGGCGTGCAAGCAAAAGATATCGCGATCTTATACCGCATAAATGCGCTCTCTCGCTCGCTTGAAGATGGGCTAAATAAAGAGCAGATCGCTTATAAAATGGTCGGCGGCGTAAAATTTTACGAACGAGCTGAGATCAAAGATATCATAAGCTACTTAAGGCTTATAAATAATCCAAACGATGATTTTTCAATAAGGCGCATAATCAATCGCCCAAAACGAGGACTAGGCAAAGTGAGTCTTGATAAGCTTGAAAAAATGGCATTTGAGGGCAAAATTTCCATTTACGAGGCGATCTCAAATATCTCTGATAACGATGAAGCCTTTAGTAAAAAGGTGAAATCGGCACTTGTTGAGTTTGCGAACAGCCTAAAAGAGCTTCAAGAAAGCAGCTCAGTTTTTGACCTCATAGATAAATTTGAAGCTAAATTTGGCGTGAAAAAATACTACGAGAGCTTGCCAGATGGTGCTGAAAGAGCGGCGAACATCGACGAGTTTTACGCTGTTTTAAAAGATCAGATCAAGCAAAATCCAAGCTTTGATCTAGAAGAGTTTTTAAACGAGATCACGCTAACAAGCGAGCAAGACGGCATTAGCAACGAGGCTATAAGCATCATGAGCGTGCATGCGAGCAAGGGACTTGAGTTTGAGCACCTTTTTGTGATCGGCCTTGAAGAGGGATTTTTCCCGCTCATTGGCGACGGTAGCGACATCGAAGAGGAGCGCAGGCTTGCGTACGTGGCGATAACAAGAGCCAAAAAGACACTTAGCCTAAGCTTTGCAAATTCGCGCTTTTACAAGGGTCAGCGCACGAGGCTAAATAAGAGTAGATTTTTAAGTGAGAGCGGTATCACGCATGGCTCGCTAGTCATCGAACAGAGTAATGAATTTAAAAAAGGCGACTTGGTTAAGCATAAAATTTTTGGTATTGGCAGGGTGAGCGCGGTTAGCAAGATCAAAAAAGAGTTTAAGCTAACTATAAATTTTGGTGGCAATGTAAGAGAGATAATGTCAAGCTTCGTGGAAAAGGCCGTATGAACGCCATCTTCGTGGCAAACAAGCCAGCTGGCATGAGTTCAAACCACTTTTTAGGGCGACTAAAGAGAAAATACGGCGTTAAAAAGGCTGGATTTTCAGGCACACTTGATCCATTTGCGAGTGGCTGCCTAATAGTCGCTTTTGGCTCATATACGAAATTTTTTAGATTTTTAGATAAAAGTCCAAAAGTCTATGAAGCTACGATCTGGCTTGGGGCGAGTAGTCCGAGCATGGACAATGAAAATATCACTGAAATTTCAAATGTAAAAGAGATAAATTTAGAAAAACTTGAAGCCATAAGAGGTGAGCTGACTGGCAGAATAAGTTACATCCCGCCAAAATTTAGCGCCAAGCACGTAAATGGCACAAGAGCCTATAAGCTAGCTAGAAACGGCGAAGAATTTGAGCTAAAGACAGAAACAATGGAAATTTTTGATAGCCAAATTTTAAACTATTCGCACCCATTTTTAACTATTCGTCTAAGCGTAAGCGAAGGAAGTTATATCCGTTCGTATGCAGAAATTTTTGGAAAAAAGCTTGGTTATAATGTAACTTTAAGCTCATTAAAAAGGATAAGTGAAGGTAAATTTTGCTACGAAAATGAAAAATTTTTGAATATTTGTGATTTTTTAAATATTCAGGGAAATACATACTTTGGGGATATAAACGATATTCTTGATGGTAAGAAATTAAAAATTAACGATTTTGAAACACAAAAGCAAGGAATTTATTTGCTAAATTATGATAAATTTATGAGCGTAATCCAAATCACGGATGATACTATAAATTACACTCTAAATAAGGTTGAAAAATGTTAATCCTAGCAAGAAAAGAAAATGAAGAAATTTTAATAGGAAATGACATAAAAGTTGTCATAGTAAATATTTCAAAAAATACTGTTAAACTCGGTATAGAAGCGCCACGAAATACAATGATACTAAGAAGCGAACTAGCAAACGATATCAAAAACGAAAATATCCATGCCACAAAAACTGCAAGCGAAGCCGATATCCACGAGCTAGCCAAAAAAATCGAGAAATGAAAAGCTTTGCAAAGATCAATGTCTTTTTGAAGGTAGTTGGCACTAGAGGCAACTACCACGAAATTTTATCGCGTTTTATCCTCTGTGAGCAACTTTTTGATGAAATTTATTTTAAAAAGTCAAATTCATTTGCCATAGAATGCAATAACCACGATATAAAAGATAACATCATCCAAAAAGCGGTAGATGAGCTAAAAAGAGCCGGCTTTTCAAACGAGCTCGACGAGTTTTTTAGCTCTCATAAAATCATCATCAACAAAAATATCCCAATTGGTGCGGGCCTTGGTGGAGGTAGTTCAAATGCCGCCACCTTTTTGCTAATGGTAAATGACGAACTAAATTTAAATATAAAACATGAAAATTTGATGCAAATAGCCTCCAAAATCGGTGCAGATGTAGCTTTTTTCGTAAGTGGCTACAAGGCAGCAAATGTAAGCGGCATAGGCGAGATCATAGAAGATTTTAACGATGAAGTGCCAAATTTAAATATCTTCACGCCAAATGTTTTTTGCTCCACACCGATGGTTTATCAAGAATTTAGAAGCAATTTCTTACAATACATAGACGTTAATGCTGCAAAAAAGATGCAAAATTTAAAAAGCAAAGAGCTACTTGAAATTTATAAAAACGAGGAGCTAAACGATCTTTTTGCCCCATGCTTTAAGCTCTATCCACAAATGAATGAGTTTAAAGATAAATTTCTAAGTGGTAGCGGCAGTAGCGTATTTAGCGTAAAGTAAAAGGTAAAATTTTGATAAAAGATCTAGCAAAAAACAAGAAAGCTTTGCACGACTTTAGCATACTTGAAACCTTCGAGGCTGGCATTGTATTAAAAGGCAGCGAAGTCAAGGCTCTAAGGGCTGGTAGAGCAAATTTAAAAGATAGCTTTGTGCGCGTCATAAAGGGTGAACTTTTCTTACTAAACGCCCACATTAGCTATCTTGAGACTACACATAGCGCATTTCGTCCAAATGAGCGAGCAGCCAGAAAACTTTTGATGCATAGAAAGCAGATCGATAAAATTTTTGGTCAAGTCTCACAAGATGGGCTTACTTTGGTTGTTTTGGCACTTTATCTAAGCGATAAAAACATCGTAAAAGCAAGACTAGCCATTGCAAAAGGTAAAAATTTACACGATAAACGCGAGACTCTAAAAAGACGCGAGGCAGACAAAGAGGCAAGAGCTGCCATAAAAAGATATATTTAAGGGATAAGATGAAAAATTTACTCGTTTTAATAATCGCTTTATTTACTTTTTTTGGTTGTGGTGAAGATGAGAGTAGTAGTTTAAATTTTAAAGAATTCAGTCCAAATGAAGAGGTCAAACTTATAGATGTAAGTGGCAAGGAGCTTACTTTAGTTCGAAAAGATCACGGCTTTGCTATCAAAAATGATGAAAATAAAGTTTTAATGATAGACATTTTTGGTACATTTTGCCCGCCTTGTCAAAAGGAGGCAGCTGAACTTACAAAATATCAGCTTGAAAACAAAGATAAATTTACACTAATTGGACTAACTCACTTTGAAAATGTCACAAATGAGTATGTTTTGCATGAATTTATGCAAAAATTTAATGCCTACTATTTCATAACAAACGATCAAAAGATAAATGACAGACTTGCCGAACAGATCGTAAGAGACATCGAATATAAACACGAGATCGCACTACCTTTTAAAGTAGTGATAAAAAATGGCGAATATCAAATTTTAACAGACGTAGATAGCGGACAATACGGGGTAAAATACTATCTTGGCGGCATAAAAGTCACAAAAATGGAAGAAGATCTGGCAAAAATTTATGAGACAAAATAAATTTGCCCTATATTTGGAACATCGTTTGCTTATAAAAATGTGAAATTTCATAAGGATTTTAAATGTTTGTTTTAGATAAATCAAAATCTAGCCCACTTGTTGAATCAGCCCTTGCAGGTAGAGAGTTACGTCAAAAACTAATCTCTGGCAATCTTGCAAACGTTGATACACCATTTTATAAAGCTAGAGATATAAGATTTGAAGATGTTTTAAAAGAAAAAGCAAATGAAATTTATAACACTTCAAGCCAAAAAAAGCTACAACTTGCTAAGACAAACGAAGCACATATGGCTGCAGTTGATTTTCCAAAAAGCGACACAGCTCAAATTTTCTTGCGTGACGGTCACATGGCTAGAAACGACGCAAATACAGTTGACCTTGACGTAGAAACAACAGAAATGGGTAAAAACACAGTTATGATAAACGCCCTTGATAACGCATACAAGGCTCAAAGCAATATCTTTAAAAGCGTAATAGACGCAAGCGCTAAGAACTAGGAGAGATGATGTCATACTTAAATGATTTTGATATTAGTGGATACGGACTAAGCGCACAACGCTTCAGGATGAACGTCATCAGCTCAAATATAGCAAATGCTCAAACTACAAGAACAGCTGAAGGTGGGCCATATAGAAGGCAAGAGGTCATCTTTAAAGAGATGAACTTTGATAAAATTTTAAACGATCAGCTTAAAAGCTCACAAAGTCTGCTTGATTATGAAAATCCGCTTGACGATCCAAGCTCACCAAAAAACGCTTACCCTGCCCTAACTAGCGTGATCGTAGATAAAGTGATGCGTGATGATAAGGACTTTCAGCTAAAATATGACCCGAGCCATCCGGACGCAAATGCAAATGGCTACGTCGCATTTCCAAATATAAATCCAGTCATCGAGATGTCTGACCTGCTTGAAGCAACGAGGGCATATCAAGCAAACGTGGCAGCCTTTCAAAACGCAAAAACAATAGCACAAAGTGCGATATCACTTATTTCAGGACAAGCATAATGATAAATAGTATAAATTTAGACAAAATAAATAAAAACGAAAATTCAAATAAAATAGCAAAAGCAGGCGAAGAAGGCGGCTTTGAAAATGCTCTAAACGACTCTTTAAAAGAGCTAAATAAAGTCCAAATCAACGCAGATAAAGCCATAGCTGACCTTGCAACTGGCGAGGTAAAAGATCTTCACCAAGCTGCTATTGCGATAGGCAAAGCAGAGACTAGCATGAAGCTTATGCTAGAAATTCGCAACAAAGCACTAAGTGCTTATAAAGAAATTTCTAGAACACAAATTTAAGTCATTAATGAATTCCAGAAAATCAAAAATAACCATACTTTTTTTATTAATTACTTTTGGAATTTCAATATTCGTACTTGTCATATTTTATAGGGCAAGTATCGAGCGAAAGCTTCCTAGACTTCAAACAAGCGATATAAACACAGCAATTCGTGGCAATATAATCACAAAAGATGGCTTTAGCATCTCTTCAAGCCAAAAACTCTACAAAGTGATGCTTGATACTAGAAACATCGATCCTAATAAAAAAGAGATGTTTATCAAACTATATTCGCTTTACAGCGGCGACGATCCAAACAAAGTAAGAAAGATCATAAATGGTACAAAAGGTATTGTTACGCTCTCATATAGCATTGATGCAAAGGGCGCTACCTACCTTCAAGAGCTCTCAAGAAAGCTAAATCGCAAGAGCATTTTGGTTTCATACCTTGATCCAAAAACAGGACTTGCTTCATTTCAGGGCATGAGAGTAATGGAGAGCGGCCAAAATCGTAAATTTATGTCAAAAGATGCCCTCACACCAGCTATTGGCTACGTGAGCAAAACTGAAAGTGACGCGCTTACAAAAAGCAAAGGCGTAAAAGGTCTTGAGAGATATTATGAAGATTATTTAGCTCCTATACAAAATGCAAAAATTTTAGGGCCTCGTGATATTGGAAATAATATTATTTTAACAAGTGACTCAAATTTAGCAACAAGAGTAGATGGCTACAATGCGGTACTTTCTATACCATTAAAATTTCAAACTAAACTAGAGCAAATTTTAGATGAAAAGCGTGAATTTCTAGATGCAAAAGAGTTAGTTATATGCATAATGAATAGCAAAAATGGAGAAATTTTAGCCCTAGCTTCTAGCTCAAGGTATGATCCTTCAAATATAAGAAAGCAAGATTATAGCGCTCTAAATTCGACTGTTAGTGAATATGCTTATGAAGTTGGCTCAGTTTTTAAACCATTTATATTTTCTATCTTACTTCAAGAGAAGAAAGTAAATCCATTCGAGCTTGTAAATACCTATAATGGCCGATATCAACTTGGCAAAAGGATAATCAAAGATACCCATCCAGAGCCTTTTATGAGCGCTGAAGATATAATCGTGCACAGTTCAAACATCGGCATGATTCAGCTTGTTGAGCGTTTAAATGGGCCACAAATTTATCAAGGACTTTTAAATTTTGGCTTTTCAAGAAAGACTGGCATAGATCTACCTTACGAGCAAGTAGGTATGATGCCAACAGTTACAAAGCTAAACTCATCGACATATAAGGCGACTGTGAGCTATGGATACGGCTTGCAAGCTACATTTATACAGCTTTTAAAAGCCTATAATACATTTAATAATAAAGGCATTGAAGTTACTCCTCACATGGTTGCCTACTTAGAGAGAAATGGAAAAAGATACGATTTGCCAAAGTCCGAGCCAGCTCAAGTTATATCACAAGAGACCGCAAAGATAATGAAGAGAATTTTAATAAAAACGGTTGAGAAAGGTACTGGACTAAAAGCCTTTACGCCAGGACTTGAGATAGGTGGCAAGACTGGAACTGCACACATTGCTTCAGGTAGTGGTGGATACAGCAACACCTACAATGGCTCATTTTTTGGCTTTGTGAACGACACAAGAGGTAATAGCTACACAATAGGCGTTTTAGCAAGGGATCCTAAAAGACCTTACTACTACTTCGGCGCTCAAAGTGCCTTGCCTATATTTAAAAAGGCAGTTGATCTGATGGTTGAGGATGGATATTTATTTCCTGATGCAAATATAATAGCTGAGTTTGAAGCCAAAAAAGATAAGCTTAAAAACGATAAGACAAAACAAAAGCCTGCTTTGGACTAAAATTTTAAAGATAAGAAAGATATAAAAACTAAGCAAAGCTAAATATAAAAATTTCTCTTGCTTTTTGGCATTTTCTCTAATTGCAAAACCTTTAATGCTCTTAAAATACTTTTAGTTTCTAATAGCAATTAAATTATAAATAGAAAATCTAAACTGATCGAAAAGATTTAAGTCTTTAATATTTTTAGAAGTTATCTCTTTGTCATCTTTGCAGTTTTTTCCGCATAAAAAGAGTAGATAAACAAGCGGCGTAACATAATTAAATCTTAAGAAAAGCGCTACAATGCAATGAAAAAAGCCGTAGTTATATTTGATGCAAACATAAAAACCATAAATTATATAAGCTATCATTAAAATCAAAAAGGCATAGAATACAAAGCTTAAACCAGCATAGTCTGAAATATTTAAAAAGCTACAAACTAAAATAAAAGTACCTACCAAAGTAGGCAATATAATGATTGGAAAAATTAGATGAAGTCCGACTAGATCAAATTTACTCGCATAAACCTTTATGTTATATCTACCTGCAGGAATTATCAAAAATATAGGCAATACGATTGAAAAGAGAATAAGAAATACCACATACATAGAATCAAAATCATAAGAATTCATTTTTAAACCAAACTTAATTTTAAGATATTTTAACTATACTTTTTTTGAATAAATTTATCTACGATTTTTGCGATTTTCTATGCCAATTTTCTCACTCTTTTCTATCTCGACAATATAGCTTGGATTTTTCTTTTTAGCTTCTTTGTCTAAAAAACTGATGAGCTTTGCATCAGAATTTTTATGAGAGCAGATTAAAATTATGAAATTTATATAGTTATTTGCCTCTTTTGGCATGATTTGGTTATTTTTGGCTGGTATACTAAAATTTCCTACAAAGATTTGAATAAGTTCGAAAAGCTCGTTTTTACTTAAACTATTATCACCCGCAAGCTTTTCAAGCTTTTCGATCGTTATCTCTTCTTTTTCTAATGCAAGTTCCTTTGTTTCGGTGCTATAATCCCTATTTCTTAAAAGTATATAGATTAACACACAAATTGCAATTAATAGCAATACAATAAAGAAAACTATTAGACCTTTTATTAGCATCTAAAGCCTTGAGCAAAGTGATCGCTTTGTAAATGCCAAAACACTCATAAGCACCATTATCACGATACTAATCCAGACAAAATCAGGCACTGGTAATGGATCTCCTGCTGCATACGAGTGCATGCCAGCTAAATAAAAATTTACACCAAAATAAGTCATAATAATCGACCAATAAGCAAAAAATGAAGCCACTGCAAACGCATACTGGTTGTTTAGTTTTGGGATAAATCTTATATGAAGAACTGCGGCATAAACAAGTATCGAAACTAGCGCCCAAGTCTCCTTGCTGTCCCAGCCCCAATATCTACCCCAACTCTCGTTCGCCCAAACACCGCCTAGGAAATTTCCAAGAGTAAGCAAGCTAAGTCCTAGTATCATAGCCATCTCATTTATACGGGTAGCTTCGAGGATATTGCGAGAAATTTCTGGATTTGGCTTTTTCTTATTTTGTAAAATGATAAGCAATAGTGTAAAGCCACCAAGTAACGCGCAAAGCCCTAAAAATCCATAACTTGCAGTAATGACAGAAACATGTATTGTTAGCCAGTAGCTTTGAAGCACTGGTACAAGTGTAGTGATCTGTGGATCCATCCAGCTAAGGTGCGCAACAAACAATGTAACACCAGCCAATATTGACGTAAGAGCAAGAGCGATAGGGCTACGTTTTGCAAAGACGATACCAGAAAGTCCTAGAGCCCAAGCGATATAGACCATCGATTCATAAGCATTACTCCAAGGCGCATGCTCAGCAATGTACCAACGAAGTCCAAGTCCGACAGTATGAGCAAGAAAAGCTAGTAAATTTATAATGTATACAACTCTTACAATGCCATTTATCTGAACCTTTGGAGCTAGCATTTTGACAAAAACAAAAAATAAAAGCGCTAGGCCAGCCAAAAGATAAATCGGCGTCAATCGCTCAAAAATTTGAATTTTATTAAACAAAATTTCTATATTTATCTTTTCTTCACTTGGCATTACAGCAGAACCGTACTTTTGCTGATAGGCTGAAATTTTATCAAGTGCAGCATCAGCCTTACTCCAATCACTATCTTTTGTTGCTGCATCAACTGCTGCAAAATACTCTCTCATCATATTAATGACTAGATCGGCCTCCTTAGGCGGAAAGTACATCATTGCACTAGCAGGCGAATACCAAGAGTTTGATGGGTCATCTTGTTTTGGAAAAATTTTAAAAATTTCACCAATAAATATCATATAAAAAACATTCAATCTCTCGTCGATCTTTATCACATCTTTATCAAATGTATTGCGTGATCCAGGATGCTTACGATTAGCAATTTCAGCAAATTTTGTGAGTTTATATTCACTTCCACCATCTTTTGTGGCTCTAAAAAAATCATTAAAACTTGCATATTTTGCATTTTCATCTATGCCAAGCTCTTTTTTTAGCTCCTTGCTTTGTCCAAGTGAGATAATTTTTTCACTTCGCCAAAAATCAGGCGTTACCATTATTGAAAGCATCGCTTGATTCGAGTTTAGACTATTTATGTTCTCGCTTCTATGTATTTTATTTAAAATTTCTTTGCTAAGAGTGTCAAACGGCTTCATTCTACCATCTGAGCTTTGTACAATAAGCCTAGAAAGCTTTTGTGTGTGCTCTTTGCTGATATTAGGCAAAAAGTCTTCAGCCTTTAATGAGCTAAAATTTAAACTTAAAAGCATAATGGCAATGATAGCAACAACCTTTTTACCGTCTTTTGTTGATTCATTATCGATTAACTTAGCTAGCTTTCTAAAACGACTACCAGGATTTACAACATTTAACACAAAGCCAAGTCCAAGCAAAAAGTAGCCGATATAAGTTGGTATCTTGCCTGGATCTTTATTTACAGAGAGAATGGTTCCTTTTTCATCTGTATCGTATGAACTTTGGAAGAATCTATAACCATCATAGTCAAGCACATGATTCATATAAATTTTATAGTCAAGCCCCGACATGTTTGTATCGTCTTTTACAATAACTTCACTTGAGTAGCTCATAGGCGAATTTGAACCAGGATATCTTTTAAGCTCAAAGTCTTTTAAGTATAGGCTAAACGGAAGTTTAACTTGCTGCGCGCCCCATGAAGCGTTAAATTTTTGTCCAGCCACAGCCAAGCGTGAAGGCTCTGTTAGGTTATAAAAAATATGCATCTCTTTACTCTCGCCTTTATAATTTAATTCAGCTATCAAGGCGTTAAATTCGCTATCTTTTGTACTAACTAGCTTTCTTGAAGCATGAGCTGAAACTAATCTTGGAGCAAAATTTATATTTGAAATAGTATAAAGACTACCCATGCCAAATTCATTTACGCTACCAGCTTTTAACTCAGTTTTTGAGCTATCACTCATTGTAAATTTTGAAAGATCGGTATTTGAAGTAACTGTGAAATTTCCGTCCACTAATTTAAAAAGTACATATTTTTTACTCTCGTCTGGCTTAGCATTAAAGATAAAACTAATATCTGCAACTCTTGCTTCCTCTTCTTCTAACAAGAAGATTTCTTCACTTTCACTCTCGTTTGAAACCACAAATTCCACTACTGGTTGCCCATTTTTATCATCCACAAACTTATAACTTGCATTTGGCACAAATTCTTTAAATTTTAAATTAGCTTCATTATCTACTATTTTTAGCTTTAGATCAAAACCTTTTTTTGCATCAGAAAGTCCTAGTGGCAAAGCAGCGTTTAACTCTTCTCCATTATCGTTTAACGCGGTTAAATTTAAATAGGATATTTTTGTCGTAACGATATTTGACTGAGTTTTTTCTCTTATATGCATATCAGCCTCAAAGCCAAGGTATCTTGTTATACCAGCACCGATTAAGATAACGATAAAACCAAGATGAAAGATAAGCGAAGGTAGTTTTTTTGGATCTATTAAATTATATCTAAAGATATTATAGGTCAAATTTATACCAAGAAGTAGTTGAATGAGCGCAAACCAGCTGGCACCATAAACATAGTACCATGCAGCTTCTGTACTAGTTTTACTTTCTATTATCGTAGCGGCTCCGCTAGCTATGGCAAAGATTATCATCAAAATGATAGCTGAGCCCATACTTAAAAATAATGATTTTGGATTTAACATCTGCTTCCTTTTATTTATATTATGACAAAGCTATCAAAGTGAAACTTATCTTAAATAACTACCTTGCTTTGTTTGAGTAGAGACCGGTTTGTTTTCATTTGCATCTTGTTCAGCAAATGCATCTTTACCTTTTAGATAGGCGAGAATCGCGCCAAGATCATTATTTGAAAGAATTTTAGCTTGGTTTTGCATTACATTTTTACCGCTTCCGCCAAAACTTGAGTCACTTCTATAAGAGATGATGCTATCTTCAATATCCTTAGCATCCATATTTTTTAGAGGTATTGAACCAAATGGCCTTTTATCAGCATTCTCGCCATGACAGCTAGCACATTGCTTTTCATAAAGCTCCTTACCTAAAGAAACACTATATCTACCCTTTCTATCAACGCCTAATTTTAAAATTCTATTATCTTTATAGCGTCTTGGATCTTCATCAACATAAACATTTACTTTTTCGTTTCTATCATTAGCCTGCTTTTTTGCCATTTCAGCAAGTTCTTTACCAAACTCACCACGAGCTTCTATATAGTAGACTTGTGAAGCTGCAAAGGCATTTGCCACCAAAAAACACGCCAAAAAAGAAATTTTAATACTTTTCATAACTTTCCTTAAAATTTTGCTCTAAATTTAAAAATCCCGGATCAGATTGCTCCGACCCGGGATTATATCATAAGTTGATTAATGAGCTACGATTAGAATGAGTATTTAGCTTCAAATCTGAATTGATCTTCTTTGTTTTTAGCCTCATCAGCAAATTTTGAAGTTTTGAATGCATAGTATGAGCTAAATGTTAACTTTTTGCTATATGCGTATGCAAATCTTGGAGTAATCTCTTCAACTTTTTCTTTGCCATTTTTGCCAGGAGCTGCAGCATGTTTAATATGACCTTTTATGTAGTCAGCACCAACTGTGAATTTATCAAATGTATATCCAGCTGTTGCATATATTAAGTTAGCTTTACCATCAGCCCAAGTTGGATCAAGTGTAAGCTCACCAACATCTATTAGACTACCTTTATCCTCAAAAGCAAATGATGTTACGCCTTTATTATCAACTTTCCAACCCATATAACCAGCTCTCAAATCAAAGCCAAATAGTGAAGCTGTAAGTTCGCCAGTATAGAAGTTACCATCATTATAGTTTGCAACGCCATTAGATTCACTTATAGCTTTAGAAAGATGTGCTTTTGCACTTTTATCTACAGTAGTATTTATATAGTTAACTCTACCTCCTAAGCTAACATCATCATTTATAGCAAAATTTGCTGAAACATCAGCTGCAAGTAGGTCAGCTAGATTTGTTAAGCTAGCATACCATAGTTGGAAATTGATAGGATCATATGAACCAGCGATGCCAGCTGCATATAGATTACCTGCATCATAATCATTTAAATTATTTGTAATTTCATACAACTCGCCATCACTTTCAACACTATCACCCTCAATTGCGTCAAAAGCTAGAGCTGTTAGAGTAAGTCCTTCAATATCTTCATTTACTACTCTTACACCAGTACCAATAGCATCATCTGTAAAGAATGAGCCGATCTCTTGTTTGCCAGCTGTTATAGTAGTGTTTCCAGCTTTATAACCAAGATAGAACTGATGAACTCTAAATGGCTCAGTTGTATTAGTTTTATCTGTGCCAATTCCTTGACTACCTTGATCGTTCTGAGTATTATCACCAGAATTATCAGTAGCGTTATATCTTAAACCAATAACGCCAAAGAAGTTATCATCAATGGCAGCTTTAAAATTTGCTACAGCTTTAAATTGATGACCAGCTAATGAGCCAGACTCTGATTTTGTATTAGAAAACTCACCGTGTTTTTTATCATTTGTATATCTATATCTTGCAAATCCTGAAAGATCTACATTTTTTATAGCTTCTTCAAGTGGAGTAGCACTTGCTACGCTTGAAAATGCACCTAAAGCAACCAAAGTGGCTAAACTAATTTTTGTTAGTTTCATTTTTTCTCCTTTTAAGGTTTTGTGCTGACGATTATAATCAATAAAATTTAACATGAAGCTTAAAATTTTTAATTTCAGTTACCGATTGTTTACCGTAATTAATCAAAAATAGGCAAAAGTTGATAATTTTAAATAAAACAAGGACAAAATTTTAAAGAAGTAAAAAGAAAAAGGGGCTGTTGCTTTGCCCCTTAAAAGGAGTTCTAGTTTTGATTGCTGTTGAAATTATATAAGCAAGCAGTAAATCAACGGTAATTAAAAAGAAATTTTTTCCTCTTTTGGCACTTCGATATTTGTTTTTACATTTTTTCTTTTAATAATCACTTCATTTTGCGGCTTTTTTATACCATTATATAAGCCACTAGAGCCACCCTCTTTTATAAGAAGCATATCTATAAGTTTATCTGCATAAAATGTCGCATAGACTAAGTCGCCTTTATCATAATAGTATCTATTTGCACAAAAATTTGCTTTATTGAGTTTGTGATTTTTTGTATCGCTCGCCACTATTTCATAGCAGTATTTTGAATCTTTATATGTAACCTCTTTTATAAAACCTTTGATCGAGCTTTTTGCTGGTGTATTTTGCATGACCTGTCTTGGCTGTTTTCGCACTGGTGGGTTATCCTCAAAAAATGAGCAACCCAAAAACATGATAGCAGTTGTCAGTGGAAGTAAAATTTTAGCTTTCATCTCTTCTCCTTAGTGTAAAACGGAGAAGTATAACTTTTAAGATTAAATAAATTTTGCGGGAAATTAAAGGCTCGTATCTAAATTTATATACACGATCATATAAATTTATCTTAGGCGAGACTGCCTAAGATAGTTAAGCTGAAACATTTAAAACGTTACCGCCAAGCTCGGCGATCTTTTTATCAAGTGTCTCAAGGGTCTTTTCAATAGTCTTTTGAGAAATTTCAGGAAGCTCACCTCCCCAAATTTTCTTCGCATCCTCAAAACCCTTTGCCACACCCTCTCTACCAGCTTTTAGCTTTTCCACGTCATCACCTGCACCATTTAGCACAAAGCTAGCTATCCTATCAGCCGTATTTGCGATACCAAAAAATCCATTCTCACTAATAAGATCATTTGCCTCGTCACTACTTAGCTCGTTTAAAGATTTACCGTTATAGCCGATACTTGCAAGATCAAGTCCTGATAAAATTTCTGATAAATTTTTAGGCGTATTAAAGCTTAAGCCACCTTGAGCTAATAAATTTGAACTACTACTTTTAACGATCTCTTTTTGATACTGCAAAAAGTAGCTATTTGAAATATCTTTGGCTGTTAAATTTGTAATTTCAGACTCTTTTTTAGAGATATCCTTTTCATCTTTATGAAGTGAAATTTCTGATTTTACATTTCCTTTTAGGCTTGAACTATTATATGAGTTTGCGATTTGAGAAATTTTCATTTTGGCTCCTTAGAATTTATAAAATCAATATCGCCAAAAAGTAGAATTTATTTAGATAGAGCGGGAAAACTCCCGCTAGTAGTTATTTGCTAAGTGTTGCGTTTAGCATCCAGATGGCTTTTTCAAATTTTGCGATTTGATCTTGTGCATACATTTGAGTTGTTGTATCGCCTTCTGCAAGCTCGTCAAGCTTTTTAAACTCGCCCAAAAGGTGTTTATAATCAGCCAAGACAATCTCTAAAACCTCAGTTGGAGTGTAAATTTCTTTTGGCTCGTGTTTGATATGAGTAACTTTTGCTAGCTCCTCAGCCTTGACGATAGGTCTACCACCAAGCATAAGAGCCCTCTCTGCTGCATCGTCAAATATTTCACTCATATCTTCATAAGCTTTTTCTGTGTATTCATGAACACTAAAAAATTGAATACCTTTTACATTCCAGTGAAGATCGTGAAATTTAATATAAAGTGCATTTGCATCAGCCTGAATAACATTTAATTGTAAAATAACTTTTGACATTTTGTCTCCTTCTTTATTATAAATATGATGAAATTATATATAACTAGAGTTAATCAGCGGTTAATCAAATAATAAATTTTATTATTTGATATAAAATTTGACTACAAAATAAAATTATCTTGTAGTCAAACGTAGAATCATAAATTTTTCTATTTTTTATATGGTGTAGTTTTGTAGCCTTGCTCGATTAAACTACTCATGCCACCATCCAAATTTATAATCTTAAGATCTGAATTATCTATCGCTTCTGCTGCTGCTGTGCTTCTTCTGCCACTTCTGCAAACAAGAGCGATAGGCTTTTTGATATCAACTGCCTTTGAAAGCTCATCTAAAAATGCACTCTTGTCACTTGGATCAAAAGTTATGGTCTTCGCACCAGCTATGATGCCAGTCTCTTGCCACTCAGATGGAGTTCTAATATCGACAATCTGATCATATTTTTTGATCTCATCTGGGCTTATATTAACAGTTTTGACGTCAGCTGACAACATACAACAAACAGCTCCTAAAAGTAAAATTTTTTTCATCTACTCTCCTTAAACAAATTTTTGAAATGTTAGCACGGATTATTAAATATATAAAAATTTTTGTTGATAAAATTTATTAGTTTAGATAAAAATTAATAATATAACGTATTGATAAAAAAGCTAAACCTACTACGAATGCATATATAGATAAACTGACTAGATTGATAAAAATATATTCACTTGCCATTACATTTTTAAAAATTTTTCTTTGATTTTAGTGATCTTATTTTTTTAAAAGTTTATTCTTTTTATTTTTTCTTTTACTCTATTTGCTGATCAGCATAAGAATATTTTTTATAAATTGCTATATCTTAATTGTACGTTTTAGTATATACTTGTTTGAGTATTTTGTATTTTATAAAGATGATTATATAATGGTGTCCCCAACAGGGTTCGAACCTGTGGCCTTAGAATTAGGAATTCTACGCTCTATCCAGCTGAGCTATGAGGACAGTTCATATATTTTATAGATAGGTTTTATCAGAATAAATAATTTTTGAAGGACAGATTACTCTGCCCTTCTTTGGTTAATTAGCCATTTCTTTTTTTAATGATCTCATCACTTACGTTTTTAGGAACTTCTTCGTAGTGATCAAATTCCATTGAATAAGTTGCACGGCCTTGAGTCATTGAGCGAAGATCTGTTGAATAGCCAAACATTTGAGCTAATGGACAATAAGCTGCAATGATCTTTACGCCATTTCTATCATCCATTGAATTTACTTGGCCACGGCGTTTATTAAGGTCGCCTATAACATCACCCATATACTCTTCTGGAGTTTCTACTTCAACCTTCATCATAGGCTCAAGAATAACAGCACCTGCTTTTCTAGCACCTTCCTTAAAGCCCATTGAAGCAGCAAGCTTAAATGCCATTTCAGACGAGTCAACTTCGTGGTAACTACCATCAAAAAGTGTAACTTTAACATCTTCAACTGGATATCCAGCAAGAACACCGCTTTGAAGCGCTTCTTTACAACCTTTTTCAACAGCTGGGATATATTCTTTTGGAACAACACCACCTTTGATGTCGTTAACAAATTCAAATCCGCTAGCAGCTGGAAGTGGCTCGATGCGTAAGAATACGTGACCGTATTGACCACGACCACCTGATTGTTTAGCATACTTATACTCTTGCTCAACTGCCTTACGGATAGTTTCGCGGTAAGCAACTTGTGGCTGACCAACTTCAGCATCAACTTTAAATTCACGAAGCATACGATCAACAATGATCTCTAGGTGAAGCTCACCCATACCACTAATGATAGTTTGTCCACTCTCTTCATCAGTGCTAACTCTAAAGCTTGGATCTTCTTGAGCTAGTTTTTGAAGTGCTATTGCCATTTTTTCCTGGTCTGCTTTTGTTTTTGGCTCAACTGCAACGCTAATAACTGGCTCTGGGAAGTCCATTCTCTCGAGGATAACTTTATCTTTTTCGCTTGCAAGAGTATCACCAGTTAGAGTGTTTTTTAGACCAACAACAGCACCGATTTCACCAGCGAAAAGTTCTGTAATCTCTTCACGTTTATTTGAGTGCATTTTTAGTAAGCGGCCGATTCTCTCTTTGCAGTCTTGAACTGTGTTGTAAGCATAGCTACCACTTTCAAGGCTACCTCTATAAACACGGATAAATGTTAGCTGTCCAACAAATGGGTCAGTCATAATTTTAAACGCAAGAGCGGCAAATTCGCCATCATCTGTACTTTCAACAGTCACTTCAGTACCATCTTCATAAACACCATTTATCGCTGCAATCTCATCTGGAGCTGGTAAATAATCAACAACAGCATCAAGTAGAGGCTGGATGCCTTTGTTCTTAAACGCAGTTCCGCAAAGCATAGGCGTGATAGTCATTCTTAAGCAGCCTGCTTTTATACCTTTTTTGATCTCTTCTTCAGTTAGCTCTTCACCTGCAAAGAATTTCTCCATCAAACTATCATCTGTCTCAGAAACAGCTTCTATTAGTTTTGCGCGGTATTCTTCGGCCTTATCTTTAACTTCAGCTGGAATTTCTTCTTCAACATAATCAGTTGGCTTTTTCTCGTCATTCCAAACGTATGCTTTCATTCTCACAAGATCAACCACACCTTTAAAGTTATCCTCTGCACCGATTGGAATTTGAATAGGCACTGGATTTGCTTTTAATCTTTCTCTGATCTGCTCTTCAACTCTAAAGAAATTTGCACCAATTCTGTCCATTTTATTTACAAAAACGATTCTTGGTACGTGATATTTATTTGCTTGTCTCCAAACAGTTTCTGATTGTGGTTGAACACCACCAACAGAACAAAATACTGAAACAGCACCGTCAAGAACACGCATAGAACGCTCAACTTCGATAGTAAAGTCAACGTGTCCCGGAGTGTCGATTAGGTTTATTTGATAACCTTTCCAAAAAGCTGTAGTTGCAGCTGAAGTAATAGTAATACCACGCTCTTTTTCTTGTTCCATCCAGTCCATAGTGGCAGCGCCATCATGAACCTCACCTATTTTATGGCTCATACCAGTAAAGAATAAAATTCTCTCACTAGTAGTTGTCTTTCCAGCATCAATGTGAGCCGCAATACCGATATTTCTTACCTTATGTAAAGGCGTTTTTCTCTCTGCCATATTAATTCTTTCTTACCAGCGGTAGTGAGCAAATGCTTTATTAGCTTCTGCCATCTTATAAGTATCTTCCTTCTTCTTGAAAGATGCACCTTTTGAGTTTGCCGCATCTAAGAGCTCATTCGCTAGTTTATCTATCATAGTTCTTTCGCTTCTCTTTCTAGCGTAAGTTATAAGCCAGCGAATAGCAAGAGCTTGTTGGCGAGCTGGGCGAACCTCAACTGGTACTTGATAAGTAGCACCACCAACACGGCGTGATTTAACTTCTAAAATAGGTTTTACATTTTCAATAGCATCGTTAAAAACGTCGATGCCTTTAACCTCAGCATTTTTCTTTTCTATGGCTTTAATAGCACCATACATTATCTCAGTAGCGACGCTTTTTTTTCCATCATACATAAGAGAATTAATAAATTTAGTGATTATTTTATTTCCGTAAATCGGATCAGGTAAGACTTCCCTTACAGGGGCTTTTCTTCTTCTCATTTTGATCTTTCCTTCAAATTTTTATGAAATTTTACTCAAACGTTTGCAAATTTTAGCAACGTCTGCGAACCTAAATTTTTACTTTTTTGTTGCAGCTGTAGCGCCAGCTTTAGGGCGTTTTGCACCATATTTAGAACGAGAAACTGTTCTTTTTGCAACACCAGCAGTATCAAGCGCACCACGAACGATGTGATATTTAACACCTGGTAAGTCTTTAACCCTACCGCCGCGAACTAAAACGATACTGTGTTCTTGTAGGTTATGACCTTCGCCACCGATATAGCTGATGACTTCAAAACCGCTTGTTAGCCTAACTTTGGCAACTTTCCTCAAAGCTGAGTTTGGTTTTTTAGGAGTTGTAGTATAAACCCTAGTGCAAACTCCTCTTCTTTGAGGGCACTCTTTTAACGCTGGAGATTTTGACTTAACAGTCACTTTCTTGCGTTCTTTTCTGACCAATTGATTTATGGTTGGCACAATAATTCCTTTCAACTAAATTTATTAAAAAGACCTAATTTTATTTAAAATAAACTTAAATAACGGTTAATAAGTTAGACTTACTCATCTAATTCTTGATTTTATAAAAACTCTGCTGTCTTTATTTTGTATTAGTCTTGTTTGACAGCATATTTGCCACTACCTATCAAAAGAATACAAAGCGAAATAGCAATATAAAGGTAAATAAGCTCTGATTCAAATCCATTAACCTCGTTTAATGCAAATAAATTTGCAAATCCATAGTACGAGTATAAAATAGTAATACTAGTACCTAAAACTAGGATAGCGCCCACCCTTGAATAAAAACCAATAATTAACATAATTGGCGCTAAGACCTCTCCAAGGTAAGAAAAATATGCCAAAAATCCAGGTAAACCAGCATTTACTAATATACCTTTTACCCCACTAAGTCCATGTAAAATTTTACCAAAACCATGCATAAAAAGGCAGATACCAAGTCCTAAACGTATAAATAAAAGTCCAAGATCAACGTTTTTCATAAATTCTCCATGATGTGATTTAAAGATAAGGATTTTATTAGGTGATAGTTAATAGCTTGTAAATTTTTAATTGATTTAATTTTATAAAGAGGTTAAGCCCCAAAATAGGGGCTTGAAGTATTAGTTTTCTTTGATTTTTACTTTTTTATCCTTATAAAAACCAGTTCCAACCGGAATCATACGTCCTAGGATAACGTTCTCTTTTAGATCTTCAAGATAGTCAAATTTAGCAGCAATCGATGCTTCTGTTAAGACTTTAGTTGTCTCTTGGAACGATGCAGCAGAGATCACACTATCACTTCCGATAGCTGCTCTTGTAACGCCTAACAAGATCGGCTCAGCAATAGCTGGCTCACCACCCATGTTCATGATGCGCTCGTTCTCTTCTTTAAATTTATTTCTTGAGACCATATCGCCAACTATGAAATTTGTATTTCCGCTATCGACGATTTTGACTTGGCGAAGCATTTGAGAGACGATGATCTCGATATGTTTATCTGCGATCGCAACACCTTGGCGACGATAAACTTGTTGAATCTCGCTAATCAAATAGTAGTGAAGCGCTTTTTCGCCAAGAATTCTTAAAATATCGTGGCTTGAGATTAGCCCATCAGTTAGTTTTTCACCAGCATGGACAAATTCCCCATCTCTTACTTGGATCTGACGACTTTTCTCGATCAAATACTCAGCAGTTGTGCCATCTTCAGCTTGGATGATTATGCGCTCTTTTGAGCGAAGTGGCTTGTCAAATCTAACCACACCATCAATCTCTGCAACAATAGCTGTATTTTTAGGACGTCTTGCTTCAAATAGCTCACTAACTCTTGGAAGACCGCCGGTAATATCTTTTGACTTAGCGACAGCTTTTGGGGTCTTAGCCAAAATATCAGCCTGAGCTACTTCATCACCACTTGAGACAAAGAT
Source organism: Campylobacter concisus (assembly GCF_003048405.1). Classification (NCBI taxonomy): domain Bacteria; kingdom Pseudomonadati; phylum Campylobacterota; class Epsilonproteobacteria; order Campylobacterales; family Campylobacteraceae; genus Campylobacter; species Campylobacter concisus. Next base: position 283,371 of record NZ_PIQS01000002.1, read on the forward strand.
CGCAGTTTTTGGATCAAGCGGATACTTAATTAAATTCCCTTTTTTAGTAGCGATAATAATCGCAGGTTTTACACCGCTTGGTAAGTATTCATTGATAACAAGACGTCTTTGTCCAGTCGCCTCATCTGCTTGCTCAGTCGCACTATATCCTGGCTCAATATCTTCAAAGCTAACCACACCAGCTTCTTCAGCAATAGTTGGAGTTGAGTATGGGTCCCACTCAGCAATAATCAACTTATCATCTTTTTCAGGTAACGAAACCACTGTCGCTCTATCAACTGCATCATTATCAGAAACTTGAATGATAGAATTCCTTGGAATATAATGGCGAACTGCTTCACGTCCATCTTTATCAGAAACAACTACAAAGAAACCTTTTTCAGTTACTTTGTGACCTTTTTTGATATCTTTAACCCTATCAAGATAATCACCTTTTAATATGAAAAATTTAACCACACCATTTGCATCGGCTAAAATTTTACGAGTTACAGGATCTCCGTCTGAAATTTTAAGTTCACTAGCGTATGGGATACGATTTGGGATATTCCAACCCTCTTTTATGATCTCAACGATACTTTCATTCTCTTTTACTTTATCGCCACTTACATAAGGTATATACATCTTTCCTTCGATCTTTCCGCTAACACCAGCTAATTCATTTGGCTTAGCAAGATCATTTCTTCTAATTGTATATTTAACCTCTTCTTTTTTACCTTTTATCACGATATTTACATCTTCGTGGGCATATTCGATCTCTATTTTGCCGTCAATCGTTGATTTAATCTTTGGTTCAACAAGTAGCACAGCTGCGCTTCTTCTATTTGCAACGATCTTCTTATCGCCGTTATCATAAGTATTAAGGTTGTAATATCTAATAAAACCTTCTTTTTGAGCGATTACTTGGCGATCTTGTTGTTCAGTAGAAGCTGTACCACCGATGTGGAATGTTCTTAGTGTTAGCTGCGTACCTGGCTCACCGATAGATTGAGCTGAAATGATACCAACTGCCTCGCCTGGTTTTACAAGTTTGCCTTCACCCAAATTTAAGCCGTAGCATTTTGCACAAACGCCTTTAGGTGCTTTGCACGTGATAGGTGTTCTAATGTTTACTGATTTTATGCCAGCTTCTGTTATAGCTCTAGCTTTTTCTTCATCAAGTAATGTGCCTTCGCTAAATAAAATTTCATTAGTTATAGGATCGATCACATCATCTGCTAAAACACGACCCAAGACTCTTTCTTCAAGGCTCTCTATTAGCTCGCCACTCTCTGTGATGTCTGTGATCTCAACGCCCTCGTGCGTACCGCAGTCATGCATTGTGACTTTAACATTTTGAGCAACGTCGATTAGTTTTCTTGTCAAATAACCAGCGTTGGCTGTTTTTAGCGCTGTATCTGCAAGACCTTTTCTAGCTCCGTGGGTAGAGTTGAAGTACTCCATTATATTTAGACCTTCACGGAAGTTTGAAATGATAGGCGTTTCGATGATCGAACCATCAGGTTTTGCCATAAGACCACGCATACCAGCTAGCTGGCGAATTTGTGCTGCACTACCTCTCGCACCTGAGTCTGCCATCATGTAAATTGAGTTAAATCCACCTTTATCGTTTTGGATAAGTTTCATCATCTCGCTTGCAACGCTGTTGTTTGTATCTGTCCAGATATCAATGATCTTGTTGTATCTCTCACTATCTGTTAAAAGACCAGCGCCGTATTGTTTTTGAATTTCGCGAACTTTTTTCTTAGCTTCGTCAATATATTTTTGCTTGCTATCTGGCACGATTATATCAGCAATAGAGATAGAAATTCCCGCTTTTGTCGCATATCTAAAGCCTAAATTTTTAAGCTTATCAAGGAAGTCAGCCGTTACTTCAAGACCACCATTTCTATAAACATAATCAACCAAATTTGCGATATCTTTTTTCTTCATGATCTTATTCCACATATTTTCAGGAACAAAATCAGGAAGTATGGCTCTTAAAATCAAGCGACCGGCTGTTGTGAAGATGATCTTATTATCAACCATTGTCTTAATTTTAGCGTGAAGACCAAGAGTATTAGCCTCTTCAGCGATCATTACTTCATCAACGCTTGAGAAAATTTTATTTGCGCCTTTTTCGTCATTTCTCTCTAGGCTTAAATAATAAATTCCTAAAACCATATCTTGCGAAGGAACTGTGATAGCCTTACCACTTGCAGGAAGCAAGATGTTCATTGAGCTAAGCATTAAAATTTTGCACTCAGCGATAGCCTCTTGTGATAGTGGCACGTGAACAGCCATTTGGTCGCCGTCAAAGTCCGCGTTGAATGCAGCACAAACTAATGGATGAAGCTGAATCGCCTTGCCCTCAACAAGCACTGGGTGAAACGCTTGGATGGAAAGCTTGTGAAGTGTCGGAGCACGGTTTAGCATAACTGGATAGTCTTTAACTACCTCTTCTAAGCACTCCCAAACCTCATTTGTCTTATCTTCTATCATCTTTTTAGCTTGCTTAACAGTTGTCGCATAGCCTTTTTCTTCAAGGCGAGCAAGCAAATGTGGTTTAAATAGCTCTAGAGCCATTTTCTTTGGAAGACCGCACTGATCCATTTTTAGTTTTGGGCCAACGACGATAACAGAACGTCCAGAGAAGTCAACACGCTTACCTAGCAAATTCTGGCGGAAACGGCCTTGCTTACCTTTGATGATCTCGCTTAGTGATTTTAGTGGGCGTTTATTTGCGCCTTTTACGGCGTTTGCTCTGCGGCCATTATCAAATAACGCATCAACAGCCTCTTGAAGCATTCTCTTTTCGTTTCTAATAATGATCTCAGGCGCATCAAGCTCAAGTAGACGTTTTAGACGGCTGTTTCTGTTTATTACACGGCGATATAAATCATTTACGTCAGAAACAGCAAACTTACCACCATCAAGGCTAACTAGCGGTCTAAGATCAGGTGGAAGAACTGGTAAATTTGTTATCATCATCCACTCTGGGCGGTTACCTGAATTTAAAAAGCTCTCGATAACTTTTAGACGTTTTACGATAGTTTTTTTCTTAGCCTCAGAATTTGTAGACTCCATCTCTTCTTTTAGTTGATTTAAAATTTCCATCAAATCAAGCTCAGCTAGCATATCATAGATGACCTCGCCACCCATTCTAGCCGTAAAACCAGTCTCTTCATATCTTGAAGCTAGGCTTTGATATTGCTCTTCATTTAAAACGTCGTATTTTTCAACTTTTTTAGAATTTTCATTGTCGTAATAAGCCTCGCCAGCATTATCAACAATATATGCCTCATAGTAAAGTACTCGCTCAAGGTCTTTCATTTTAATACCGAGAAGTGCACCAATACGGCTTGGCAAGAAATTTACATACCAAATGTGAGCCACTGGAGTTACAAGCTCAATGTGACCCATGCGAGAGCGGCGAACCTTAGATGTTGTTACTTCAACGCCGCACTTTTCGCACTTGATGCCTTTATAACGCATCTTTTTATATTTACCGCAAAGGCACTCATAGTCACGGATCGGTCCAAAAATTTTCGCACAAAATAAGCCGTCACGCTCAGGTTTTAGCGTGCGATAGTTGATAGTTTCTGGTTTTTTAACTTCACCATAACTCCAAGATTTTATCTTCTCAGGACTTGCTAAACGAAGTTGAAAAGCTTCAAAATCACGAGGTCTATGCTCTTCTTTTATCTCAACTGGTTTTAAATTAGTTAGTTTCATTTGTCTCATCCTCATCATATACTTCCACATCAAGAGCTAGTGATTTTAGCTCGTTTGTTAGAACAAAGAACGTCTCAGGGATACCAGTCTCAGGAACGTTTTCACCTCTTGTTAAAGCTTTGTAAGCAGAAAGTCTTCCCTCAACATCATCTGATTTTACAGTTAGCATCTCTCTTAGTGTATGAGCAGCACCATAAGCCTCAAGTGCCCAAACCTCCATCTCACCAAACCTTTGACCACCAAATAGTGCCTTACCACCGACAGGTTGCTGTGTAACAAGGCTATATGGTCCAGTACTTCTTGCGTGAACTTTCTCATCAACCAAGTGGTGAAGTTTTAGCATATACATACAACCAACATTAACACGTTCTCTTATCTTTGAGCCTGTGCGTCCATCGTATAGCTCAGTTTTACCATCGCTATCTATCTTTGCCATCTCAAATAGTTTTGCAAATTCGTCAGCCTTAACGCCTTCAAAAATCGGAGTTGCAAATCTTACGCCATTACTCCAATCTTTTGCATATTCAAGAAGCTTCTCATCACTCATCTTACCAAGAGCTTTTTTAGCATCCATTAGCTTAGCAACACCTGCTATCTCTATCATCTTAGCTCTTAGCTCTTTTATCCACTCGCCTTTTTTGGTTTCAAAAATTTCATTTATCTGCTCGCCTAAGCGGTAGCCAACAAGACCAAGGTGGCTCTCTAAAATTTGACCAATGTTCATACGGCTTGGAACGCCAAGTGGGTTTAGCACGATGTCTACGATCTGACCACTTGGAAGATAAGGCATATCTACTTCTCTAACTATATTTGAAACGATACCTTTGTTACCGTGACGTCCAGCCATCTTATCGCCGACTTTTAGTTTGCGTTTTGTAGCTATATAAACCTTTACAAGTTTTACAACGCCACTTGGTAAAATGTCATCTTTTTCTAAAATTTCTATCTTAGCATCATGCTCTTCTTTGAGCTTTTTCTTCTCATTTTGGAAGTAATTTTTTAGCTCGTCATATTTCTTTTGGATATCTTTTGAAAAGCTTTTAACGATAGCATTTAGAGTAAACCTATTTATATTTTCAAGATCGGCCTTATTGATCTTTGAGCCCTTTTTATACTCTTTTTTATTTACCTCTTGATCACTTGCTAGTGGATTTTTAGAAAGAAGTGCTGTAACTTTTAGCATCTCTTCGCGGTCTAGCATAAGTAGTCTATCGTGATGTTCTTTTTCTAAAAGAGTCTTCTCTTCTTCGTAAGCTTTATTTGTTCTGCTATCTTTTTCATAACCTTTTTTGGTGAAAATTTTAACATCAACAACCACGCCTTCCATCGAAGCTGAAGCGTAGAGCGATTTATTTACCACGTGGCCAGCCTTTTCACCAAAGATCGCACGTAGTAATCTTTCTTCTGGAGTTGGTTTAACTTCGCCTTTTGGAGATACTTTGCCAACAAGAATCATGCCAGGTTTGATCTCTGTACCAATTTTGACAATACCGCTCTCATCAAGGTGCATAAGCTCCTCTTCTTTGACGTTTGGTATATCTTTTGTTATCTCTTCAACTCCATCTTTTAGCTCACGAGCCTCGATCTCTTTTTCATAGATATGAACACTTGTAAAGGCGTCTTCACGTATCATTTTTTCACTAATGACGATCGCGTCTTCGTAGTTATAGCCATTCCAAGGCATAAATGCTATTAGTGCGTTTTTACCAATCGCTAGCTCGCCTTTTTCCATACTTGGACCGTCAGCAATTATTTGACCGGCAACGATTTCATCACCTTTTTTAACTATCGGATGTTGAGAAAAAGTCGTATTTTGGTTTGTTCTTAAATTTTTCTCCAAAGAGTAGTGATCGATATATGGACCAGCTTCGTCTTCGCCTAAAATGAATATATTTTTATTATCAACCTTTTCAACCACACCACTACGTTTTGCTTTTACGCTTTCCCATGCATCTCTTGCGATAACGCTTTCCATACCTGTTCCAACAATAGGAGCAGTTGAGCGAAGTAGTGGCACTGCCTGACGTTGCATGTTTGAGCCCATGAGAGCACGGTTAGCATCATCATGCTCTAGGAATGGAATAAGTGAAGCCGCAACACCAGCTATCATACCAGAACAAAGGTCAATCAGAGTAACATCTTCTCTACGCGCAAGCATCATCTCGCCATCTTTTCTAACCTCAATCAAGTCCTCAACGATGTATCCATTTTCATCAAGTTTAGTTGATGCTGGAGCTATAACATTGCCCTCTTCTTGAGTTGCGGTTAAATAAACTATCTCATCAGTCACTTTGCCATCTATAACTTTTTTGTAAGGAGCTTCAACAAAGCCAAGATCATTCACTTTTGCATAGGTTGAAAGCGTATTGATAAGACCAATATTTTGGCCTTCTGGAGTCTCAACCGGACAAATTCTACCGTAGTGGGTTGGGTGAACGTCACGCACCTCAAAGCCAGCACGCTCTTTTACTAAGCCACCCTCGCCAAGTGCAGATAGACGGCGCTTGTGAGTAACTTCACTAAGTGGGTTTGTCTGATCCATAAACTGGCTTAGCTGACCGCCTGTGAAAAATTCCATAATTGTGGCAGTAATCATTTTTGGATTAATAAGGTCGTATGGCATAATCTCTTCAGTATTATTGCTTAAGCTTGTAAATTTGTCGCGGATCGCCTTTTGCATCTTTACAAAACCAAGGTGAAGTTCACTAGCGAGTAGCTCACCAATTGATCTTATACGGCGGTTGCCAAGATGATCACGGTCATCAATGTGACCTTGTCCATTTTTAACTTTTATAAGATATTTTGCAGTTTTTATAATATCTTCACTTGTTAGTAAAGTAACGTATTCTGGCACATCAAGAGAGAGCTTATGATTCATTTTCATACGACCAACTTTTGTTAAATCGTATCTCTCAGGATTAAATAACATATCATTTACAAAACTCTTTGCAGCCTCTTTTACAACTGGCTCTCCTGGTCTCATAACCTTATAAATTCTAATAGCCGCAAGATCATTTTCATCATCAACGCCCTCAGTTTGTTTTAAAACCTTAAGCATATCGTTGTCAGCTATGAAAGAATTTATAATTGCATCATCAACACCAGCAGCGGAGTTATTTATAATCTCAATACTTTCATGCTCAGCTAAAATTTTCGCAAGTTTATTCTCGTCAAGAGCAGATAATGTATCATATAAAATTTCTCCACTCTCTGTATTTATTACAGGATTTGCCAAGTATCTACCAATAAGTGCTTCAACTGGGTATTCAACAAATTTTACGCCATCCTCGATCAACTTATCAGCTTTTTTCTTAGTCAGACGCTTGCCTGCTTGGTGAAGAATTTCTCCATCTTCGTTTTTTATATCATATTCAACTCTTCCCAAGTAATCTTCAGGATTAAAAAGAGTTAAAAATTTGTTATTTTTAATAATTAAATTTTGTATTGGATAAAACAACTTAATAATGTCTTGTTTTTTATATCCAAGCGCCCTAAATAATATAGTTACTGGCACTTTTCTACGTTTATTTATCCTAACATATAAAATATCTTTTGTGTCATATTCGAAATGTAGCCAAGAGCCACGATCAGGTATTATTTGAGCTGTATAAATTAATTTATTTGCAACAGTCGCACTCTCTTCTTGTTTAAAAATAACACCTGGACTTCTATGGAGTTGATTTACAACAACACGCTCAACACCATTTATAATAAATGAAATTCTATCAGTCATTAGTGGAATTTCGCGTATAAAAATTTCTTGTTCTTTTATATCTTTAACACCGACTTTATCACCTGTCTTATCATCTTTCTCATGAACGATAAGACGTATTTTCATCTTTAAATTTACAGAGTATGTAAGACCTCTTTCTATACACTCTCTGATCGTATACTTTGGTTTTCCAATTTCTGAGCCAACATATTCTAAAGTCAAACGATTTTGCGGATCATGTATTGGAAAGATTGATTTGAAAACTTTTTCTATACCGCTTTCTGTTTGATTGTTATTTAGATTTAAAAAATTATCAAAGCTCTTTTTTTGTAGTTGTAGTAGGTTCGGAACGTCTATCTCCTTAACGACATTAGAGAAGTCAACCCTAAGACGATTTCCTGAGTATAAGCTATTTAACATTGCATCTACCTCGTGGTAATTTTGAAAGAAAAGTATAGCCTTTTAACAAGGCATCTAAAATTTAAAAAAGAGAGAGCCTGTGCCCTCTCTTGAAATATTAAGCTCAAATAATAAAAAATTATTTAAGTTCAACCTTAGCACCAGCTTCTTCAAGCTCTTTTTTAGCTGCCTCAGCCTCATCTTTGCTAACGCCTTCTTTAAGAACAGATGGTGTTCCCTCAACTGCGTCTTTGGCTTCTTTAAGACCAAGACCAGTAAGCGCTCTAACAACTTTAATAACGTTGATTTTCTTATCACCAGAATCAACCAAGACAATGTTAAATTCTGTTTTCTCCTCTGCTGCAGCTGCTGCACCGCCTGCTGCAACAGCACCACCAGCTACCATTACAGGAGCTGCGCTAACACCAAATTTCTCTTCGAACTCTTTTACAAGTTCACTAAGTTCAAGTACAGAAAGATTAGATATAAACTCTAATACATCTTCTTTAGTAATTGCCATTTTTAATCCTTATTATTTTTTTAATTTAAATTAAGCTGATTGTTCTTTTTTCTCTTTAAGCGCATTCAAACCAATTGTAAAATTTTGAATTGGCGCATTCCAAACTTGTAAAAGCATCGCAATAAGCTCATCACGGCTAGGCATTTTAGATAGAGCTTTAACTTTATCAACGCTAGCAACTTCGCCATCAATATAAGCTGTTTTTATTTTGAAAAGATCAGCATTAGACTCTTCAAATTTTGCGGCCACTTTAGTTACTGCTAATTGATCTTCGCTCCAAAGATAGATATTTGTATCTTTGAGTTCCATTCCGACTTTATCAGAATTTTTAAGAGCAATATTTGCAAGAGTATTTTTAATAACCTGAACTTTTACATTTTGTTCTTTAGCAGAATTTCTTAAAACTTCAAGTTTCTTTACTGAAAGGCCACGATAGTCACAAACTACAATAGCTTCAGCAGTTTTAAATTCACTCTCTAATTTTGCAACAACTTCAGTTTTTTCGTTACGTGTCACTTTTTCTCCTTTCCGACCGGTAATTTCAAGCAGAGCGGGTCGAATCAATTAAGCCCAATGGCCTCGGCTATCTCCAATCTAAGATATAAATTTTAATTTTTAGTTTTATTTTAAGTCCATAACTTCTTGAGTATCAAGAGCTATAGATGGGCTCATTGTCAAAGACAATGAAGCATTTTTAACATATCTACCCTTTGCGGTTGCAGGCTTATGTTTATTGATCGCTTTAATAAATATTGAAATATTTTCATTTAATTGTTCTTTAGTAAAATTAACTTTACCAAGGCCTGCATGTATATTTCCTTGCTTATCAACACGGAAATTTACTTGACCACTTTTTGCATTATTAACAGCTTGTGCAACATCCATTGTAACTGTACCAGTTTTTGGATTTGGCATTAATCCTTTTGGTCCCAAAATTCTACCGACCTTACCTACAAGACCCATTAAGTTTGGAGTAGCTATAAGAACATCAAAATTCATTATACCTTTTTGTATATCTTCGACCAAATCATCTGCACCAATAATATCAGCACCAGCTGCCTTTGCCTCATCAGCTTTAGCATCTTTAGCAATAACAGCAACTCTTACAGTTTTACCTGTACCAGCCGGCAAAACAACTGAACCACGAACCATTTGATCAGCATGTCTTGGATCAACATTTAATTTTAATGCAATCTCAACTGTTTCATTAAATTTAGCAGAAGCTAGAGTTTTGACCGTATCAATAGCCTCACTAAGGTTATAAATTTTATCTTGCTCTACTTTTTTGAGCAATTCTTGAAATCTCTTGCTAGTTTTTCCCATAAATTTCTCCGCATATATATTGCTTCCGTCTTTTGCTAATCAACCTGACGGTAAAGGCTTTAGTCTACTACTTCGACACCCATTGAGCGAGCTGAGCCAGCAATAATTTTGGCTGCTTGCTCTTTATCATTTGTATTCAAATCAACAAGTTTTTTCTCAACTATTTCTAGAACTTGAGCTTTTGTTAATTTACCTACTTTATTTTTTAAAGGATTATCAGTTCCTTTTGTTATACCTGCAGCCTTTTTAATAAGATCTGTAGCAGGAGGCTGTTTTGTGATAAATGTAAAACTCTTATCAGCATAAACAGTTATAACAACTGGAATATTAAACCCAACCATGTCTTTTGTTCTTTCATTAAAGGCTTTACAAAATTCCATAATATTAACACCTTTTTGTCCAAGAGCTGGACCAACTGGTGGACTAGGATTTGCTTTTGTTGCAGCAATTTGTAATTTTATTTCACCTATAACTTTTTTAGCCATTTCTTGCTCCTTAAATTATCTTCTCAACTTGTGAATACAAAATATCAACAGGGGTACTTCTACCAAAAATAGAAACATTAAGTCTAAGTTTTCCATGTATCATGTCATATTCTTCCACAATACCTGTAAAGTTAGCAAAAGGACCTTCTGTTATACGAACACTCTCGCCATCCTCGAAGAATATCTTAGGTTTTGGTGCAGCTCTTTTTTGAACTTTTTCCAAAATAGTATTGATATCTTTTTCAGATAATGGCGTAGGTTTTTTGGCCTCACCAATAAAACGTCCAACTTTTGGTAAAGATTGAATCCTATGCCAAAGAGCCGTATCAAGATCTAAGCACGCAAAAGCATAGCCTGGATAAAGAGTTCTTTCGTTGATTTTTTGCTTACCATTTTTTATTTCTATTACGTCTTCTGTAGGAACTATAATTTCTTTTAGTTGATCTTCTATTCCATGATCTTTTACTAAATTTTCAATTCCTCTCTTTACTGCCATTTCGCTTCCAGCGTAAGTCTGTATAGCATACCATTTATGTGACATTACTTCTTTCCTTATATCATACAACTTTAGATAAAACAAAGGACATAATAACATCAACAAGAGCTAAAAAAAGTGATACAACAGCAACTACGATAAAAACTGCAAAAAAAGCATTTCTAATTTGTTCTTTTGTAGGATAAATAACCTTCATTATTTCCAATTTAGAAAGCCTAATATAATTTATAATTTTTTCCATAATCTTAACCTTAGTCGTGGCAGGGCAAGAGGGATTCGAACCCCCAACCATTGGATTTGGAATCCAGCGCTCTACCGTTGGAGCTATTGCCCTAATAGCTTCTTAATTAACTTTTTAATTTAACTTCTTTGTGAATAGTATGTTTTTTTAATCTCGGGCAATACTTTTTAAGCTCAACTTTGTCTGTAGTAGTTTTACTATTTTTTGTTGTTGTATAATTTATATCACCACTTTCGGAGCATTTTAAACCAATTTTAATTCTCATATAAGTCCTTATCAAGATATCAAAGGGAATATCTCCCTTTGACAAATTTTTATAAATTAACCAAGTATTTTTGAAACAACACCTGAACCAACGGTTCTACCACCTTCACGGATAGCAAAACGAGTACCTTCCTCAAGTGCTACTGGAGCAATCAATTCAACAGAAATTCTTACATTATCACCTGGCATAACCATCTCTGTTCCTTCTGGAAGCGTAATTGAACCAGTAACATCAGTTGTTCTTACGTAGAATTGTGGTCTATAGTTATTAAAGAAAGGAGTATGGCGACCACCTTCTTCTTTTGTCAAGATGTAGACTTCGCCTTCAAATTTTGTATGAGGGGTAATTGATTTAGGCTTGCAAAGAACCATACCACGCTCAACATCCTCTTTCTTAGTACCACGAAGAAGAACGCCGACATTATCACCAGCTTCGCCTTGATCCATCTCTTTTCTAAACATTTCAACACCAGTAACTGTTGTTGTTTGAGTTGGCTTAATACCAACAATTTCAATTGTGTCACCAACCTTTATAACACCTTTTTCAATTCTACCAGTTACAACTGTACCACGACCTGAAATCGAAAAAACATCTTCGATTGGCATAAGAAGGTCTTTATCTGTTGCACGAACTGGAGTTGGAATATAGCTATCAACTGCATCCATTAATTCCATAATTTTTGCTGACCATTCGCCATCTTGACCAGCTTTTGCCTCTTCAAGAGCTTTAAGTGCTGAACCAGAAACAATAGGTGTATCATCGCCTGGAAAATTATACTCATTAAGTAATTCGCGGATTTCCATTTCAACCAATTCAAGAAGCTCAGCATCATCAACCATATCAGCTTTGTTCATAAAAACAACAATGTATGGAACACCAACTTGGCGTGATAACAAAATATGCTCTCTAGTTTGTGGCATTGGGCCATCAGCTGCAGAAACAACCAGAATAGCTCCATCCATTTGTGCAGCACCTGTAATCATATTTTTTACATAGTCGGCGTGACCAGGGCAGTCAACGTGAGCATAGTGGCGTTTCTCTGTCTCGTACTCAATATGTGAAGTAGCAATTGTAATACCACGCTCTTTTTCTTCTGGAGCATTATCAATATTATCATAATCTTTTAGCTCAGCAAGTCCTTTGCGTGAAAGAACAGCAGATATTGCAGCTGTTAATGTAGTTTTACCATGATCTACGTGACCAATAGTACCTATGTTTACGTGCGGCTTGTTACGTGAAAATTTTTCTTTAGCCATCTTTTCCTCCGTATGTGATATATGTCTTTTTCTTACCAAATTTGTATAATCATAATAAAATCATATTAACCAGTGGAGCTCATAGCGGGACTTGAACCCGCGACCTCTTCCTTACCAAGGAAGTGCTCTACCTCTGAGCCATATGAGCGAAAAACGCTTGGCAGAGATGATTCCAATTAAATAATACAAACAACTAAAAATTTTGAAAATAAAGTAAGGAATAACTGTGTTTAGTAAAATCTAGATACAGCTCCCAGTTTATTTTCCCAAATTTTGGAGCGGGAAACGGGGCTCGAACCCGCGACCCTCAGCTTGGAAGGCTGATGCTCTAGCCAACTGAGCTACTCCCGCATAACAATGGTGGTGAGACGTGGATTCGAACCACGGAAGACATAGTCAGCAGATTTACAGTCTGCCCTCGTTGGCCGCTTGAGTATCTCACCTTAAACATTAATAGACTATTTTGGTATTTTCTGGTCAAACACTGTTACAAAAATGGAGCTGGTGAACGGACTTGAACCGCCGACCCACTGCTTACAAGGCAGTAGCTCTACCAACTGAGCTACACCAGCACCTGTTTTGTGAAGTGGCAATTATATATCAAAACAATGTAAAAGTCAAGGAAAATTTAAAAATTTTTCATAAAAATTAAAATCATAAAATACAGCCATTTAAGAATACAAATTTTTATTAGATTTAAATCCATAATACATCATTAAGCATTTATGACTGTATCTTATACACATTTCCGATCTCACGAC